>CAYGVZ010000027.1:0-17224 GCA_964353475.1 uncultured Pirellulales bacterium
ATTATGCTCTGATTAGTAAGTTACCAAAACTCTTTGTCTGCCAAATGCTCGACGGCCTCAGGATTAGAGCCGAAAATTGGGAACACACCAAAATTTATCTTTCAGACAGCGTCATCGTTGACCCGGATGACCCTTATATTGAAGAATGTGATGATGAAATAGAAGCACGTCAAATTGAAACTTTCTACAGAGAGATCATCAAAGAGATCGAAATCCAACTAGGCGCCCAATCAAAATAGCTTGTATTAAATCTTGTGATTTAGATTTCAGCTAGACCAATATCTTTAAGGTATTCATAAGTTTGGTCGTAAAACTTTGGATTTCGAGTTGGATCTTCTGAATCCCCTGAGGGTACTACTACGACCATACCTTGTCGAGCTCGTGTAAGAAGAACACGATAAGCATTTTTAAGATACACTTTCCGTTCGTCTTTTTTGATACGGTTCCATCTGTTTCCGCGAAAAGACCAGTGTTCCCACCCATTTTTTGAGTATCTGAAATCTGCATCCCATGTAACACAAACCCAGTCAAGTTCTAACCCTTGTATGTGAAATTCTGTCGCTACATCCTCAAGGTAATACGAAGAACGCACATCCTCTTTCCCATATAGAAACCAATGAACTGGACTCACCGGTGATTTCACGTCTATAGCATGAGGTTTCAGGCGTTCTGCTTGGGATGAAACTACAATACCATACCTTTCAGAACCGCGTGCCTGCTCTTTTAGCCATTGCTTTGCATCCCGCATGTTCCGCGTTAGGACTATGGGGTATTTTGCTTTAAGTTTATCGAGCGTGAGACGGGATCCCTCAGCGTCAAGGTCGAGTACTTGTTTGACCAGTAGGGACACGTTTTCCGCGCGAAACGAGCGCATCGATACCGCAAGATGCAACTCATCTTTATAAACAACATTAGGGCGCGACGCCACTTTATCGAGCGCATCACCGGCAGCATATTCACTTTCAATTAGACGTGGCGAAATATAGATATGCCAGTCCGGAAAAAAGCTATTCAGCGAATCAAGCCATTCACTGATACCAGCTTCGCCTGTATTGATTTCTTGGCCACCACCGACAAGGCATACAATTACCGCCCAATCGGGATGACGGTCAAGACACGATATCAGGAACTCTGGCTCAGAATGATTGAAAACTGCCCTTTTCTTCTTTTGTCGCATGAATTTTGATGTTTGTTCTTTGTTCCATGCTCGCTGGGCCTCGTCAAACAGTGCAACGTGTTCTATGGGCGGTTTTCCTTCATCGATAAGGCAGTCGTCACGAAAGTGATGAACGTTCTGAATGAACATCTTGACTTCGCTCATCACCTCACCTTTTTTGACTTTAATCCCCCGCCCTCTTTTCTGCATTATTTTGTCCCTTGTGAGTGCCTCGCGGAGTATCGCTACAAGGGGACCATTGCCAGAAAGGAAGACACTGTAGAGGTCATTCGCTTTATCAATGTGAGTAGTTGCAATATTCAGCCCAACCAGTGTTTTGCCCGCACCGGGAACCCCAGTCACAAAACAGACAGATTTCTTAGAGTTTTCTTTTGAATGACGGATAATCAGTGAAATAGCTTCCGATGTCTTGCTAAGATTGATAGCACTTGCGTCGCTCCGTGATATTTCTTCAACAGAGTGCCCATTATAGAGAGCCATCGCTGCTTCAATGATGGTCGGGGTAGGACAATATCTGCCGTCCTCCCAATGCACGCGGTTGATTACTAGTCCGTCGGAAAAACTTAAAGTGCTTTGAATCACTTGCCCAAGCAACTCGGCATTGCATTTGATTGGAAATAGCAATTTATCGTTCTGCGGGGTCATGGAGATAGCAGGCAGGACATTTTCCGCTTCTGTAGCAATCAGAATTGGAGCAATGAACTGCTCATGACTGGATTCATGAAAGTTTTTCAAATCTAAAGCGTAATCCCAAACCTGTTCGATAGCATGGGCCGTAAATTCTCCTTCTCCGATTTTGAACTCAAGAACAAAAATCACGGAACCAATAAGGAGTACCACGTCTATTCGTTGTCCCATTCGCGGGATAGAAAACTCGAAATAGATGGTCCCTTGATAAGTTTGCAGCGTTTGGTGAAGTATATGTATTTCTTCCAACCAAGCGTCACGTTGAGGTTGGTCGAGAGAGAAAGTGTTACTTATAGATAGTTTCCCCAAAATCTCTTCGGGGGTAGAGCCAAGAAAATTGGAAATTGATTCCGAGTAGTATGCCCTATTCATGTCCTATTGCTTCATCGGATACTACCACCAGTTTGCCGTTTCCTTGCCGCAGGAGGACAAGCCAAATTCCGCCGCCTGACTGCCATGTCTCGCCTGACAGGGCTTCTGCGACCTGTTTCGCCTGTAATTCATTCATTCTCGCACCTCTCAATGCCTTTGGGCGAAGATTCTTTACTTCAAGACACACACCCACTCCAAAGGCATAGAGATACTACCACCCCTATCCCGCCAAAACAAGTCCCGATTTTCAATAACCCCCAGGAACGACCCCGGCTGAAAGCCGGGGCTAAATATAGAGAAATCCTCACGCGTGGGACCCTGGGTGATGCCGGGAAGAAATATAGAGGAATTGGCGGGCAAGGCGTGAAGGCACAGAAGGGGATTTGAGGGTAAGCCCTGCCATCGGGCTTGGCCGAGAGTGGCAGGGCTAAATACGAGCGCACAAGCGGCGGGCAGGCGCGGGAGTGACGCGGCCACAAGTGGGCGGTTTTTCGCCGTTGGTGCGTATATCACAAGAGGTGGAAAAAGAAAGGCCTGTGCCGCATAGAGGGCACAGGCCTATTTTTCAGCAAATCACAATGGTGCAATTAGGGTGTTGAGCCAAGCGGCCAGAGGTCTGTCTCGAGCCAGTCCTGAGCGAGGATGGCCAGGTCCTTGAAGTTGACTTTCTTGGAACCGGCCGCCTCTGTGTCATAGATGTTGGCCGCGGATGCGAGCGCCTGATAGTACTGCGAATTACCCGCCAGATAGACAACCTCGCCGTAAGTCAGTTCCCTGTTGTAGATGCGGAAATCGTCTATCTTGCCTTTCCACCACTGAGCCATTCCGCCAGAGCTTGAGCAAATCCAGAACTGATTCGGGTCAGCTATCGGGTTGTAATAGAAGTCGGGCTCTTTTCTGACGGCATCGTCCATGAGTCGGCCGTTATGGTAGATTCTATGCGTCCTTCCGTCGGCGTCGTGGGTGAAGACCCAGTGGTTCCAGCCGATGAAGTCCGCGGGTCCACCGCTGCCGTAGTCGAGCGTGGTATCGTAGCCCACCCCGGGCGTCCCACTTGTCCAGTGGACGTCATCGCCCCAGGTAAAGGTCGGCGGCCCCGGAGTCGGACAATAAATGTTGATGCCCGTATCGCTGCTCATCAGCGGGCGCCAGTCGGTCCCCATTATGTGATTCTGAGGCGCGTTTATCCAGATGGATATGCTCATCGCGTTGTTTATCATAGAGAACACGCTGTTGGGCATCGACACGGCGTAGTTGACCTCGTTGGGTCCGTTGAACATACCGGCGAAGTTGATGCAATTGCCGTCGTGACCCTGCGGGGCCCAGTTGGCGTCCACGGGGTGCTCATAGATGATGTTCGCGTCGCACGGGTCTGTCTGGCGATACATCGCCTTGCCCGTAAACCCGTGGCCCGAAGAGTCGGTTACGTTGGGGCCGGAGACGTCGTCGAACTTGTAATGCACCACAAGCCCGTTTGTCCCCGGATTCGAGGCGGTAACGAGCATGTCGGTCGCAAGCCAGTCGGTGGCCATCATGTCGAGGTCGGTGTTGTTGACGACGCAGTCGCCCAGCCCGATACCGGTGCCGCCGCCCAAATCGCCGGGCTGTCTGTAGCCGGCCATACCGAGGCATCGCGGGATGTAAATGCGCAGATTGTCGAACCAGACGGTACCCCTGCCGCCGCGCCTGCTGCCGTACCAACTGCACCTGACGCCGAAGCCGATATAGATGCGCTTTATGGCGGCCAGGTTCACACCGGCGTTGCTGAATTCGCGGAAGTCGATGTTCCACTGCTGCTGATTGATGCTCTTTTGAGCAGCCGGGTCGCTGTGAAGAATCATCTTGAAGTGCCCGGCGGTATCTTCCAGTGCGATATACATCCTGTCATTGTTCGGGTCGGCGTCGTTGGTTGCCTGTCCCGTGAAGGATATTGCCAGGGCTTTGGCATGCTGTTGTGAATCACCCTCGGTGAAGTCAGCGCTGGTAAGGAATTCGTAACGGGCCTCAGAGAAGGGGTCGTAGTTGTACCACTGCTCGTTGTTATCGTAGGCGAATTCCATAGTACCGCGGTCGGCGTAAACCTCGCCGGAACTGAAGTAGGTCGCACAGGGGTAGTTATCCAGCCTACTATTCGCCAGCCATGCCGCCTGCAACTGGGCGTCGCCCGAATAGTCGAAATCCTCCACTATACGATACGGGCCAATCGTAAAGCTCCACGTGACGCCCTTCCAAATCTGGTCGGGATGCACAAGATTGACCTCATCAATGCGCCAATAGTATGTCCTGCCGAGTTTGAGGGCGGTGGCTGAATAGAGCTGAGGCGTTTGACGGCCTTTGTAGACGCCTCTTGTGACAACGGTGTTCGCCTCATTCACGTCTGCGAAGACGGTGCCGAAGTAAACGTCGTGTCCGTTAGCGCTGGCTGCAAAGTAACCCCTGTTCCAGGTGAGATTCACATCGAGTGCCTCGGTCAAATAGTATTCGAGGGTCGCACCGTCTCCCGGGGATGGATTTGCGGCCCTGCCGCCGACCGTCCTGAAGCACCAGGTGGCGCTTTTCCACGGGCTGGAGGGATTGGAGCGGTTAACTTCGAAGATGCGCCAATAATAGGTTGCATCAAGCGCAAGCAGGCCGCCGAAATCCGGCGCAGGGGCATAGTTGTTCGCGTCCCGTGCGCCATAGAGGTGTCCGAATGCCGTACCTATTGGGTACGTCAAAGCCGCCCCATCAACCCAGCTCTTGTTCGTATGGAAGAACAGGTGATGTCCGTTGCCGTCCTTGGTCTGTGGTGGTCCGCCGTACTTGATGTAGTCGCCTGGCTTCCAGGTCAGAGTGGGGGCCAGCGGAACGCCCATAGCGCCATAGCCCGGATTGGGGTCGTAGGCCTCGCCGTTACCGGGCAGATAAGCCGACAACGTGGTTCTTTGCGGGCTGCGGATGTCGTAATCAACGAACAAGGTAGCGCGTTTCGGCATCCAGAAGTTGTTAACATCTGTGCCGGGACGGTACCAGGTGTTCTGGTCAACGGGATGGTTGATGTCGTCATCGGGATGGCCATAGGCGGTAATCCAGCCGTCGGCGACGTACTGGTCGAGTTGTGCCTTGTCATTGGCGCCTATCACCAGCAGACCCTGGTTGACGTCCATATGGCCGTTGGAATTGGGCCATGGGACGGCGCCTCCGTTTCCGCAATCGGGATAGCCCATTCGCATCGTGAAGAATTGATTGACGGTGATGGTGCCTGCATCGAGGTAGGCAAAGGCAGTGCCGGTAATCGGCGGGTTCTCGCCATAGTAGTAGGGGCAGTCATCGCCTCTGGCCAGTTCGAGCTGATTGAGCGTGTAGGTTCCGCCCTGCATAAACAAATCGCCGCGGCACTTATAGCCAAGCCAGGTCCTGCCGGGATCGCCGGCCATAGTGAATGTGCAGCCGGGCTTGAGGACAAGTGTACCGCGCCCCGTATCGAACCATGAGCCGATAAAGGCATCGGTACTGACTGAAAGGCGGCCCTCAACAGTCAGCCATGTGTTAAAGGTCTGAAATATACCGCTGCTGACCGTAAGCGCGTCGGTGAAGGCGTTGATGTCTGCCGGAACGACCGGCATACAGGGTTCTCCGATGTCTATATCCACCGAGGCGGTGTCGCCGTTTGTCGGCACGCCGTCCGGATTCCAGTTTGCCGCCGTGTCCCACCGAACATTGTTCAAATCCCCGTGGTCCCAGGCGTAGTCAACGGCCAAGCCGCTGCCCGTCAGGGCCACAACAAACACTAACGAAACCAGACAAATCAATTTCCTAACCATAGTACTCCTCCTCATAGAAACTATATGTCCACCTGAACTTGTTCATTAAGAACCTTTATCGCACAAGCGCAAAATACCAGTCCTTTTAAGAATAAGCCGGATTTTGGAAACAAAGTCCTCCTGTTCGGGCGTGAACTGTTATACGGGTACGGCTACGATACCTTCTCATCACACCTTGCACGTCCGTATTCAAACTCAGTCCAATGCTACTATTATGCAACAGAGCGCACAAAAAGTCAAGCAAAATTATGGGACTTTTTGGTATGGCAGTGCGATTCACGTGGCGCAAGCGGCGCCAGCCACGGCTTGCGCCGCCATCCCCAGGCGGATTTATAGGCGGCATTTGTCTGCGAGACGGTCATCGCGAGTCCGCCGGAGACGGGCGAAGCAATGAGGCCAAACAGGGTTTACCTACAAAACCGACCCTGGGGGCAGCGGATCTGCTATTGCAATCATCGGGCTATGGTGGTATTATTAAGGGTTTGTTTCCAAGACGTCAGCTTGGCTTGTATTTTCGGTGAACTGAATGATATTGACACAGATTTTGCGGCCGAAGTGTGTTAAAGTCCCACTCAACAGCACGGACAAGCAATCGGCAATCACGGAACTGGTTGACCTGTTAGACGGCAACGGGATGCTGCTCGACAAACAGCTTGCCCTCAAGGCCATTTTCGCGAGAGAACAAACCCGCAGCACGGGCATCGGCTCGGGCATTGCGGTTCCTCACGGCAAGTGCAACGCCGTAAGAGAATTAGTGATGGCCATCGGCATCTCCGCCCAGCCGATTGATTTCGACAGTGTCGATGGCAAGCCCGTCAGAATCATCATTATGCTCATCTCGCCCGCTGACCAGACGGGCCCACACATACAGGCGCTGGCTAAAATCAGCCGTCTGATGCTCGACGCTGCTTTCAGGGAAAAACTCGAGAACGCCCGCTCCGCCGACGAGGCATATAAACTGCTCAGCAACAAAGAGGCCGAATAGGTTGATGGGCTTGCCGGTGCGGCATTACGCCCTGGCCGCCCTCAGGCGCTCTGGCCTTCGCCGGGCGATTCCCACAGAATCAGACCCAGGTCGTAAGGATTAATAAGGTCCTTGTGCCTCGGCACAACCCGCACAGCCACGCCGTGCCTGCCCGAAACCAAACAGGGCGTCACCCCTGTGAACCTGTGCTCACTGTCGAGCCCGCTCGGGCCCTCGTAGCTCATTTCCACAACAAGCCCGTCGCAGATATTGCCGCGAGAATCAATCTGACCGTGATAAATCTCAACCGCCACATCGTCCGGCCTGATTCTGCCCATCCTGACCAGCGCGCTTAGCTTCAGCTTGGAACCCACCTTCAATCGCGGATTGTTAGGGTCAATCTCGCCTTCATCGGACGCCTGCCCAAGCTCCACCTGCACGTCCTTTATCGCCAAATCGCTCCACGCTGCACGCAAACTCGCCTTCCACGCCGCCAGCTCTTTCGCCCGCGCCATATTGTCCGCCGCAAGGTACGACCACTTGCCCTGCGCAGGCAGATATGCCTGACGCACGTACTCCGCCACCATTCTTCGCGTATTGAACCGCGGCGCAATCCACTTCACGGATTTTTTCATCCTGTGCAGCCACGCACGAGGCAGGTTGTCCGGCGTCCGGGTATAGAACAAAGGCGCCGCCTCGTTCTCCAGCAGATTGTAAATCGCCTGCGACTCAATCACATCCTGATAGCCGAGGTCGTCATATATCTCGCCCGCTCCGACCGCCCAGCCGCCCTCAGGCCGATAACCCTCGCACCACCACCCGTCAAGGGTGCTCATATTCAGCGCACCGTTCATCGCTGCCTTCATGCCGCTGGTGCCGCTGGCCTCCCACGGCCGCCTCGGGTTATTGAGCCAGATGTCAACGCCCTGAACGAGTATTTTTGCTACGTTAATGTCGTAATCCTCCAGGAACACCACCCGGCGGGTCAGGTTGAACTGCGTCGCAAAATGAATGACCTGCTTGATAATTTCCTTGCCTTCGTTGTCCCGCGGATGCGCCTTGCCCGCAAAGATAATCTGCACCGGACGCTGCGCATCGCCCAGTATTTTCGCAAGACGATTCGGGTCCTTCAGCAGCAGATTCGCCCTCTTGTAACCCGCAAACCGCCGTGCAAAACCGATTGTCATCGCTTCCGGGTCAAGCACCTCCTCCGCACGGTTCAGCTCGCTGTGATACGTGCCGCGACGCTGCATCTGCTCCTTCAGGCGATTGCGTACGAAAGCGATAAGACGTTCTTTGCACCGCCGGTGACAGTGCCACAGCTCCTCGTCCGGTATCTGCTCGACGTTTTCCCACATCGCGGTATCCGCCCCGTCCTCCAGCCAGTTCGGCCCAAGATACCTCCTGTACAGAGTCATCATATCCTCCGAAAGCCAGCTCTCCGCGTGCACGCCGTTGGTGATGGATGATATCGGCACCTCGTCCACGGGAACCCGCCTCCACATGCAGGCCCAGAGCTCGCGAGAGACCTTCCCGTGCAGTTCGCTGACGCCGTTGATGTACCCGCTCATTCGCATCGCCAGTATGGGCATCTTGAACGCCTCGGCCTCATCCTCCGGAATAATCCTGCCCAAACCCAGCAGCCGTCTCATGTCTATGCCGACCGAGGGTGCGTAGCGTTCGAAGTACTTCTCCATAAGCTCAACTGAGAATTCGTCAATCCCCGCGCGCACCGGCGTGTGCAGCGTGAAAACCGTCCCGGGTCTGGTTGCCTCAACCGCCTCATCAAAGGTAATACCGCCCTTCTCAATCAACTGTCTTATCCGCTCCAGCGTCAGGAACGCCGTATGCCCTTCGTTCATGTGGCAGACAGTCGGCTTTATGCCCATGGCGCCCAGCGCCCTGAAGCCGCCGATACCCAGCACCATCTCCTGGCGAATCCTCATCTCGCTGTCGCCGCCATATACGGTGGTCGTTATCATCCTGTCGGTCGGGTCGTTGGCGGGGATATTTGTGTCAAGGAAATATATGGACGTTCTACCTACTAATAATTGCCATATCTGCGATTGCACCGCCCGCCCCGGAAAATCAACGCTCACCGTCACCGGCTCGCCCCTGTCATTACGGACCAGCTCCAGCGGCATATTATAAAAATCGTTCTCGACATAGACCTCCTGCTGCCACCCATCCACGTTCAGATACTGCTTGAAGAACCCCTTCTGATACAACAAACCCACGCCCACAATCGGCACTCCGAGGTCGGACGCGCTCTTTAAGTGGTCTCCCGCAAGTATCCCAAGCCCGCCCGCGTAAATCGGCAGCGATTCGTGCAGGCCGAATTCCGCGCTGAAATACGCTATCGTCGGTCTTTCCGACTTTGGACATACCCCGTCAAACCAGGTGGGCAAGTTCAGGTATGATTTCAGTTTCTCCGCGGCCCTGTTCAGTTCCGAGACGAACCCCTGATTCTTTGCCAGGGCCTCCAGCCGTTCCTGCGTAACGCTGCCCAACAGTTTGACAGGATTGTGACCCGACTCATGCCAGAGGTTCTTGTCAACCCGCTTGAACAGCTCCACAAGCTCCGGATTCCACGCCCAGTACATATTCCGGGCTATGGTTTCAAGCTCTTTCAACGCCTCCGGCAACGCCGGCAAAACAGTGAAATTCCGAATCTTCAACATCTATGCTTCCCCGACAACGTAAGTCCATTTCCAGCAACTACTAACGGGCGCAAGGCAACTCTGCCGCCGTCCTAAATTCAAATCGTCAAATCCGTCTGTCCGCTTTACCGCAAAAGGTCGCCCCTGTCTTGGCCCCCTGCGCCCCCATAGTCCGATATCCGCTGTCTCCGTCAACGAAAAAAGGCCCGCATAGGCAGGCCTTTTCGCTATCTGCAAGGCCGTCCTCCGCTGGTGCCGTAAGAAAGAAAATCGAAGAAAACCCCAGCACATACAAGTGGGTAATCGTTGCTTGTGTCCGAAAGTCCTATTCGCATAGGCATTCCCGGCCCATCAAGATCTGATTTCCCTAAGTTGGGTCTATCGGTTTTTTCAAAAAATCTTTCTTTACCTGCACCGCAGGGGGTAGCCCTGCATTTTTCCTTATACCATACTCCCAATACAAAATCAAGCAAATTAACACTGCAATCGCCCGTTTATTCGGACGTTGAATCGCATCTTTTCACACCCACACTGTCGGCCATCACCCACGTTTTTCTACAGCCGATTTTCTCAGGTGCGAATCAGACACACGACCGTTCACTTACGCAATAACCATTTGCGGCAATCACTCCGCATCTGTACCATACGACACTCGACGGATGCGCCAAAAGAAAACACTTGTTGTATGAAGGGATTGTCTATGTATATGCTGAGGTTAATGCTGCCCGCGATACTTCTTCTTTCTATTCAGGCCCGCGCAGGAACATTCAACATCGCCGAGTTCGGCGCAAAGGCCGACAAGAAAACCAATGATGCGCCGGCGATTCAAAAAGCAATCGACAAATGCAGCGAGATGGGCGGCGGAACTGTACTATGCCCCGCCGGCGACTACCTCTGCGGCGTCATTCAACTCAAGAGCAACGTTACCCTTTATCTCGAACAGGGCGCGACAATCTGGCAAAGTCCCGAACCCAACGACTTTATCGAAGTCAAAACCGACGGCGCTTTGGAGGGCGATTTCAACGCCCAGTTGATAATCGCACACAACCAGGAAAACATATCCATCCTCGGCCAGGGGACTATTCGCGGCCGGGGCGAGGCCGACCTGGACAGACGTGCCGGCGCCAGCAGCCGCGATATACCCAAGTTCAGAATCGGCATCCTGCTCTTCGAGGACTGCAACAACGTGGCGATTCGTGACATCAAAATCCTTTACAGCGATACCTGGACGGTTCACCTCAAACGCTGCCAGAGGGTCTTCATAGACGGCGTGACGATTCTGAATAATTTCTACCGCACCAACGCCGACGGCATTGACCCCCACTCCTGCCGGGACGTCCACATTTCCAACTGCCATATCTCCGCCGGCGACGACTGCATCTGCCTCAAGACCACCGCTGGCTTCCCCTGTGAGAATATCGTCGTAACCAACTGCACGCTTGAGTCGGTCGCAACCGCCATTAAATTCGGCACCGCCTCGCAGGGTGATTTCCGTGATATTCGATTCTCCAACTGCACTATCCGCAATTCGACGGTAGGTATCGGCATCTTTGTCAAAGACGGGGGCACGGTCGAGAGAGTTGCATTTGAGAACATCTCTATAGAAACGCTCAGAGAACCGTCCCTCGTCCACGACTGGCTGCGAAATATGATATATCCCATCTTCGTCGATATCGAGAAGCGTGAGGATGATTCGCCAGTCGGGGCCGTGCGGGATATAACATTCAAAGACATTCACATTTACAGCGACAACGGCATCCTCGTGCAGGGTATGCCGGAAAGTCAAATCGAGAATGCAACCTTTGAAAACATTTCGATTCGCGTTGATAAGCCCTTCGATTATTCGCTGCGTACAAAACACACCGGCGGCAAGTCCAACCCCAAGGATGCCCGCCGAACCATATACGCAAGGAAGCCCTCTTATTTCACGCTGGCTTACACAAACGGCCTGACCATCGACAACCTGCGTGTCCTTGTCAAAGACGATGTCCTCGCTCAATATCCGCGTAGTGCCGCTTCGCTCAATGAATGTACAAACGGTGTTCTCCGCACTATATTCAGAACTGCGAATGCCGCCGCAAAAGATGAGCCAGTGATAGCGATGCACAACTGCACCGATATGCTTTTAGCCAACTGCCTTGCCCCGCAGGGCACACAGACGTTTCTCGCCTTGACCGGCGATAAGACCAGGCACATCGCTCTCGCTGCCAATGACCTCACTAACGCGAAAAAGCCCGCGATTCAATCAAAGGACGTGCCGAAGACCGCACTAAGGAAGTAACCCAATCTCGATGAAGTCGGGACTACCGTCCGCGTTTTGCCACAATGAGGTTCGCGCCAGCGCATTTCTGTTTGTCTTCGCCGTGTTCCTGTGTTATCATGCTGCTTCACACGCACCCTGGACCGAAGCGTACTATTTATTAAATAGAAAGAAAATCCAATTAAAATTGCTATTGTACACAAAATGTTCTGGATTGCTTTAATCCTTGTTTGTTTTGCTGTTCCTACTCAAAGGATCTCAGCCGCACCAGATGATGGCCGGTTGGCCTGGTGGCGTGACGCCCGGTTCGGCATGTTCATTCACTGGGGGCCGGTGTCGCTGACGGGCAAGGAAATCGGCTGGGCACGCGGACAAGAGGTTCCCATTGTTGAATACGACCAGCTTTATACGAAATTCAATCCCATCCACTTCGATGCCGAGGCCTGGGTGAAAACGGCCAAGGATGCCGGCATGAAGTACATAGTACTGACCACGAAGCACCACGACGGCTTTTGCCTGTGGGACACGCAGCAGACGGAATATAACATTATGCATTCACCGTTCGGACACGATGTGGTGAAGGAACTCTCTGACGCGTGCAAGCGTGCGGACATTCGCTTCTGCGCTTATTACTCGACGTGTGACTGGCACCATCCTGACTTTCCTTTGACCAGCCCCGGCGGCCAGGTCCGGCGTGAGACCTCGAACCTTGACCGTTATGAGCAATATCTGCGGGCGCAGGTCAGGGAGCTTATCACTGAGTACGGCCCGCTTGGCCTGCTCTGGTTCGATGTGCCACAAGAATTCGACCGGACACGCGGGCAGGGTGTGATTGATTTTGCCCGTTCGCTCCAGCCGAATATCATCGTCAACAACCGCATCGGCGCGCCCGGTGACTACGACACGCCGGAGCAGCGGGTGGGCAAGTATCAGGACGACCGTCCGTGGGAAACCTGTATGACCATCTGCCGGCAATGGGCCTGGAAACCGAACGACGACATGAAGTCCCTCAAGGAGTGCCTGCAAACCCTTATCCTGTGCGCAGGCGGCGACGGCAATCTGTTGTTCAACGTGGGACCCATGCCGGACGGACGCATCGAATCCCGTCAGATAGACCGTCTTCAGGAAATGGGCGATTGGCTGGCCTATAATGGAGAAAGCGTTTATGGTACGCGTGGTGGACCGTGGAAACCAACCAAGGCCGTTGCCGCCACACGCCGGGGTAATACAATCTACATCCATATTCTGTGTTGGAACGGCGACACGCTGGGACTGCCGGATATTGACCGGCGTATCGAGTCAGCGGATTTGCTTAGCGGGGGCCGGGCACAATTGGAAAAGAGGGATGGTAAACTTATCGTGCGGGTTGCGCCGTCTGACCGTGACGCGATCGACACGATTGTAAAACTCACACTCGACGGCTCAGCGATGGACATACCGGCACTGGCTGTTCAGAAACCTGTCAAGGCCGCAGCGTCCAATGTCTATCATAAGCTGGATGAGGTCTATGGTCCGGAGCAGGCCTTTGACAATGATCCCGAAACCCGCTGGGCCACAGATAACGGGACACGTCAGGCCTGGATTACAGTGGATCTCGATAGGCCGCTGACCATACAAAAGGTGCGCATTGACGAAGCGATTGCGTCGCGGGTCAAACAATTCGAACTGCAATATCGGGCGGGCGAGGACTGGAAAACGATTTTCACCGGTACAACCATAGGACATTGGTTTCAGCAAAGCTTTACGCCGGTGACCGCACGCGAATTCCGGGTGAACATCCTGGACGCCAGTGAGGGGCCGACCATAAGTGATATCGAATTCTACGATAAATGATAGGGGCGAACGGCGAACGATACGACTACAATGCCTGCGGTAAGGTCTGTATAATCAGGGCAAACGCATCTAAATTTTTGCTGTGGATTTTGGCCAATAAATAAGGTTTTCTGAAGTTCACCTGACCTGACCGAATTTTTTAAAGTTGCTTTCCTACACTAACATCGCGGGTTTGTGAAATTAGATGCATACGCCCTGCACGCAGACG
The DNA here is from genome assembly GCA_964353475.1 of uncultured Pirellulales bacterium. Lineage (GTDB taxonomy): Bacteria > Planctomycetota > Phycisphaerae > Sedimentisphaerales > Anaerobacaceae > CAYGVZ01. Next base: position 13,965 of record CAYGVZ010000027.1, read on the forward strand.
TTTCTTGCCTTGACCGGCGAGAAGACAAGCCACATCACTCTGGCCGCGAATGACCTCACTAACGCGAAAAAGCCCGCGATTCAATCAAAGGACGTGCCGAAGACCGCACTAAAAAAATAGAATTTCTTCCACGCCGCCAAATAATCTGTTCATTTGCCTTTCTGGCGTCCGCCTCTGTCCCCGTGTGTACCCTTAACGTCGGTTTTCTGTTCATCGGCCGGTCGGGACGGCGGGCCTTTTCCAAAAATGCCCGGCCCACCCCGCCTGCCAACAATCGGCGGGTCCGGAATCTTCACCCGCTCCGGCTGGTTCCCATTGAGCTGACGCGGCGGAGCAGACGCGGGCCTGCGGTCAGCAGATGGGGCCGCTGCTTCCTTGCGTTCAGACGATGGCGGGACAACTGGACTCTTTTGTTCCGTCGGGGCAGACACCCGCCCCCTTCCCTCCGTCGGCGGCGTCACAGCACCTCTGCGTTCGGAGGATGGCGGGCCTACCGGACTTTTACGTTCTGTTGGGGCCGGCGATGACTGGCTGCGCTCGGTCGTCGGCGACACAGGGCCTCCCCGTTCCGCCCGCCCCTGCCATGTCTTCGGACCCGCCGGCGCGGACTCCCACCGGCTTCGGTCGTCGCTGAACTTGTGCACCTCGGTCGCACCCCTCGAGAGCTTCTGTCGTGCGTCGGTCTTTATCTGCTCAAACTTCATCGGCCTGGCCTTGTCAGCTACGACCGTGCTAAACTTCTCGGCTACCTGAATGTCTCTCCGCTTCGACTCGGGCAACCTGCTTTGTCGCTCCTCCATCTCATGATATGTCCGTGGCGGACGCAAATCTTTGTCGCCGCGGCGCATATCGTACTGGTGCCTCTCGTGCTCCTCCCAGCGAGGTTCGGTCTTCCGGTGGCTCCAGCGGTCATGCTCATAAATCGGGTCGTACCACGTATGTCGCCGCACACATTCAAACCGCGGATAGATACCGATGTTTATGTAGATGTCATCGTAGTAATCGCCGAAATAGTAGTGGCTGTAACGCGGACACGTGAACAGGCCAAACTGAAACCTGCCTATATCGAGAACAACGCCGAGCGACAAAGAGAACCCCGGCCGCAAATAAACGTGCCTTGGGATATAGACCGGCGCAAACAATACGCCCCGGCGCTCCAGCGAGTAGTCCCAGTGACCCACGACAAATACATAACCCCGCGGCGTCCAAACATAGTGAGACGGCGCCCAGACCCAGCCCGGCTGTCCCACCACCCAGTAACCGGACCGCCAGACATATCGTGCCTGATACCAGTACCAGCAAGGCGGCACCCATACATCGTCCGGCGTCGGCGGCAGACCCGGCGGCCCCGCGTCCTCGATTACAGGTGGGGCCGGCAGATACTCAATCTGCTGAACGCTCGTCACAGGCACCCAGAAACCGGGTACCCATTCCCAACCTTCGGGCACTCTGGACCAATAGCCCGGCACCCAGTACCTGTTTGGCGGTGCAGCTCGCCAGCACCCGCTGACCCAGATGTAGCCGTTCCGTTCCGAATCCCACGCCCAATAGCCGGGCACCCAGACGAATTGTCCGCCTGTCGGTCTTTCCGCCGGCTGGTTTTCCACTATGCTGGCCGGCGGCTCGGCCGGGGCCACCACGCCCGCCTGGGCCTGCAAATCGACTGGTTCGGCAAAGGCCTCATGCACCGGGCCGCGAGTCAAAACCTCCGGCTGTTCCTGCTCAGGCGTCGGTGGGGGCTGCTCTGTGGCCTCGCCATAGGCCGCACCGCCCGCCAGAACCATCGTTATTACAATCGCAATTGCGGTTTTCATATATTCTTCCTTTCCTAAGTGCTATGCCATTCAATACTACCATTGACCGCCTGCTGTTCAATAACATCTATTATACCAAACTCCTCGCTGCGCTGTGAAACCTTGGAGGCAAACTTCGCTCCGATCCCCGGTTTGCGGGTTCCAAGGAGCCTGCCCGTAGGGGTCTTCCGTCTTCGTCCCCACGGGACTTCGCCGGACAGGCCGCTCCGCTACGACTCCCCGGCTTGAAGTTCCAGGTAGCTGTCCCGTAGGGATCTCCGATTTGAAATTGGGTTCGTCTTTGAGGCTGGCGGGGAGGGCATTGTTTGCGTAAGTCATTTCTGGACAGGGAGTTGAGGTGAAATTCACTTTTCCAAAATTGGGTTCGTTTTGCATAATTACACTGCCGGGACGAGGAGATTGGGCAAAGTGGGGGTTTTGGGCACCCGGCTTCGTGGCCAAGCCACTTCGCCGTGGCAAGCAGAGGACGGAGGATAGAAGACAGAGGACGGAAGACGTAAGGAAAGCCCAAGCACGAAATCCGAAATGGCGCAAGCCATGCCCTGCGGCACAAATTCAAAGGACGAATAAACGAAATTCGAAACACGATGCAAGTTTCGGCCAATGCGCGAGTTGTGGTTAGATAGACACACAATTGGGATCTCGAATCCTCCGAATGTCTGAAACGCTGGCTTAGCCATGACCAAGTCATACTCACTTTCTCATTGTTGGGTCGGGATTATACATTGGGCATTGTTTTGTGTCAAGTGAAATCTTTTCGCCACCCGGCTTCGCCCAAGGGGCTTCGCCGTGGCAAGCGGAGGGCGGACACGGACTTTGTTAGACACGGGCTAACGCGAACCCGCCGGACAAGTCGCCGCGGCAGGCGAAGACACAAAGGCACAAAGTAAAAAGGCAAAAGGGAAAAGTAAGAACGGCCTGGCCGTGAAAAGGCGCAAAATGGAATCGAACAGGGAACAATGAACCCGCCATACCCGTCAGAAGATGCCGGGGAAACTTCGGCGGGCAAGCGTCGAACGGCCAACATTGAACTCAGTATACAGGGCGGGGCGTGCCAAAGTATAAGCATTGTTCAGAGAAGGTGGTCAGTGTTTCCTTTTCAACCTGTGGCGAGCCCGCCGCGGCGGGTCGAACCACATCGCCGCACCGAGGCCGAGGAGCAGAAGCGTGGCAGCCTGCCTCCGGCGGGTAAAGCTTGCCCGCTGTTTTTCTGGCGGGCCAATTTGTGTTAATCCGCCGCAAGGAGTGGCTTACGCCATGTGGTTAACTAATCTTCGTGTTTCTCTGTGTGTCTTCGTCGGATAAAGGGACAGGCAAGAACGGTTGCAGCCGGGCCGTTGAAAAACCTGTATTTGTTATTTGAGATTGCTTCGCTTCGCTCGCAATGACACCGAAGCGCGCCTTTTGTCATTGCGAGAAGTCCCGCCCAGCACTGGGCGGGACGAC
>CAYGVZ010000028.1:0-17037 GCA_964353475.1 uncultured Pirellulales bacterium
TTCCCCGGCGAGGACTTCCAGATGTTCGAGCGAGGCGTCCCAGGCCAGGACAAATACAGCAAGGCGAACTTCGTCTCCGACCTGCCGCTTGAGACCTGTGACACAATCGGCAGCTCATGGGGCTACAACAAGTTTGACAAGAACTTCAAATCAACAAAGCAACTGCTCCGCTATCTTGTCATAGCCGCCGGCTATAACGCCAACCTCCTGCTCAACGTCGGCCCTATGCCCACGGGCAAAATCCAGCCCGAGTTTGTCGAGCGCCTTACCCAAATGGGCAAGTGGCTCGCCAAGAACGGAGAATCAATCTATGGCACCCGCGGCGGTCCTATGCCCCCCCAGCAATGGGGCGTCTCAACAAAGAAGGACGACAAGGTCTATGTGCATCTGTTCAGTTGGCCCGCAGATGGCAAAGTCGAGCTGCCGCAGACAGGCGCCCTGAACGTTTCCGGGGCGAAACTGCTTTGTGACGGCTCGAAAGTTAATTTCTCCAAAGCGGCCAACATAGTCCTCGATATGAACAATGTAACAGCCGACGAAATTGATACAGTCATTATCCTCGAAATCCAGACGTGATTATGGGCTTAAACAAAGACGCGACAAAGATGAACAGGCGAAACTTTCTCGGCTCACTCGGCGCAGCCGGCCTGGGTACTTTCTTCGCCGGCTTGCCCAGCGCGTCGTTGTTGCGCGACTGTGCGGCAGGTGAATCCGTCGCCTCGGACTGGCCCGGCGAACTCGCCTTCGGCTGCCGCGGCACAAAACTCAATCTCAAGTGCGTGATGACAAACATCGTACATTCCGATTCATGGGAAGGCCCCTGCCGATGGAAAGGCGCCGCGCCAGCCGAAGAAGCTGCCAACGCCCAAAAGGCATTCTCCTTCTGGACAAAGCAGCTTAGACAAGGCGATATCGCCATCGACACCACTGCGGTCAACGTCCTCGAACCCGTGCACATCACCTTCAAAGAGGACTTTGTCCTTACGCCGGCGCAATTGGCCAAACTCAAAGGCGATATCAAAGAAACCGATGCCTTCTTCGTCGCCCCGTGGGGTTCGTCTGTGGCATCTTATGACCTCGCACACAAGTTCAACAAGCCCATCGTCATGCTTGGTCAGGGCTGCCGACAGGTCGATATCGCCGCCTACACCACAAGTAAGGGGTTCACCGCCTTTGCCTGTGCCGACATCGAGGAACTTAACAATGTCCTGGCCGCGCTGCGGGCAAAAAAAATCTTCAGACAGACACGCATTCTGTTTCCGACAAGTCGGGGTCTGCCGGCCGTTGCCTCGGTCGCAAGCATCAACGACCTGCCCGACCTGCGCAAACGCTTAGGCGTCTCTGTCAAAACCATTTCCTACAGAGAACTGGCCGACGAGATGAAAAAGGTATTGGCGTCTAAAGACCTGCAAACCCGCGCCGAGATGTACGCGGACGAGCTTGTTTCCAACACCCGCCAGACCCTCTTGGGCAGACAATACGTCGTCAGCAGCGTTCAGTTCTACCAGGCCGTCACGAACCTCTTGGCCCGCCACCGCTGTAACGCATTTACAATCGAATGTTTTGAATTCTGCTCAAGTCGGCTGCCGGAGCAATGGAAAATCACTCCGTGCCTGGCCCACACACTTCTCAAGGACCAGGGATTCGCGTCATCCTGTGAAGCAGACCTCGGCGCACTGCTGGCGATGCAGATGCTGATGGCCGTGTCGGGCAAATCGTCTCATATGGGAAACGCCGACCCGGTCGAAGACGGGGACTTCACGATTAACCACAGCGTGCCGGGTCTGAAAATGAACGGGTTCGACAAACCCGACCTGGCCTACAAGCTCGGCCACTTCACCGAATCCGGGTGGGGCACAAAGTTCATCGTAAACTTGGCCGACAACGAGACGCACAAAGTCACCGTGGCGCGCGTAAATCCCGATGCGACCGGCGTCCTCGTCCTGCTCGGCGACCTTGTCGGCGCCGGCGGATGGGAACAGGACAATATCGGCTGTTCCGTCAAGGCCTTCATCAGACCGCCAAAGGGACGCTCCGACGAATTTATGACCAAGAGAACCAGATACGGCAATCACCTGCCCTGGGTCTTTGGCGAATACAGCAACCGGATGAAAATCCTCGCAGGCCTTCTTGGCCTCGATGCAGATGTTGTAAGTTGAACTATGCCAGCAAAACGATGACGAAAGAATATGTCCATTAAAGGAGGTTCGTATGAAACTGAGACCCTTGGATGACAGAGTCGTAATAAAGCAGTCCGAAGCCGAAGAAAAAACCACTGGCGGTATCATCCTGCCCGACGCTGCAAAGGAAAAACCGCAGCGGGGCAAAATCATCGCAACAGGGCCGGGCAAAACTCTCGACGACGGCAAACGCGCTCCCGTCTCGGTGAAGAAAGGCGATGAAGTGATTTACGCAAAATATATCGGCTCCGAGGTCGAAATCGACGGCGAAAAGTTCGTCGTCATCAGCGAAAAAGACATCCTCGGTATCGTCGAAAAATAACTACAAGACCGGAAAATCGCACTTTTATCTTATGAGAGGTATTAACTATGGCAAAGCAAATGATGTTCGATGATGTGGCAAGAACCCATCTCAAACAAGGCCTGGCACAACTGGCCGACGCCGTCAAAGTCACCCTCGGCCCAACGGGCAGAAACGTGATACTCCAGCGCTCCTGGGGAGGGCCAAAAGTAACCAAAGACGGCGTATCCGTCTCCAAGGAAATCGAACTGCCCGAACCATTCAAGAATATGGGGGCGAAATTGGCCAACCAGGTCGCCTCCAAGACCTCCGACATCGTCGGCGACGGCACCACCACCTCGACTATACTCGCTGAAGCCATTTACGCCGAAGGTCTCAAGTTCGTAACCGCAGGGGCAAACCCCGTCGCTCTCCAGCGAGGCATCGCAAAGGCCGCCGATGTCGTTACAGAATTTGTAAAAAACGTCGCCGTTGCCGTCAAGGGACACGATGATATCGCCAAAGTCGCTACAATCTCCGCCAACAACGACCCGTCGGTCGGAGAACTTCTCGCAGACGCCTTCGACAAGGTCGGCAAGGAAGGCGTCATTGAAATAGAAGAAGGCAAAGGCACCGAGAACGAAATCGAGGTTGTCGAAGGTATGCAGTTCGACAAGGGCTACATCTCCCCATACTTTATGACCAGCGCCGAGACCCTCGAAGCGGTCCTCGAAGACGCCTACATCCTCCTGCTCGAAAAGAAGCTCTCAAACATCCGCGAGATTATCCCGCTGCTCGAAAAGGTCGTCCAGCTCGGAAGACCCCTGCTGGTCATTTCCGAGGACGTTGAAGGCGAAGCTCTCGCGGCTATGGTCATCAACAAGCTCCAGGGCGTCATCAAGTGCTGCGCCGTCAAGGCCCCCGGCTTCGGCGACCGCAGAAAGGCAATGCTCGCAGATTTGGCCATCCTCACCGGCGCCCAAGTCGTTACCGAAGACCTCGGCGTCAAACTCGAGAACATCGAGCTGGAGCAGTTAGGCCAGGCCAAGAAAATCGTCATCGACAAGGACAAGACCACCATCATCGAAGGTGCGGGCAAAAAGAAAGACATCGACGCACGCTGCGACCAGATTCGCAGTCAAATCGAGAAAACCACCAGTGACTACGACCGCGAAAAACTCCAGGAGCGCCTGGCAAAGCTCACCGGCGGGGTCGCCGTAATCAAGGCAGGCGCTGCCACCGAGACCGAAATGAAAGAAAAGAAGGACCTCCTTGACGATGCCCTGCACGCCACCCGCGCGGCAGCCGAAGAGGGCGTCGTCCCGGGCGGCGGCGTCACCTTCCTTCGCGCCATCAGCGAGGTCGAAAAAGCAAAAACAAAGGCAAAAGGCGATGAACGCATCGGTTTCGACATCGTAATCAACGCCCTCAAGAAACCTACTATGCAAATCGCCGACAACTCCGGCGAGCACGGTGACGTCATCGTCGCGCAACTGCTCGAACGTCTTGGCAAAGAGAAAAACCTCGGCTACGACGCCAATACCGGCAAGTTCGTCGATATGCTCGAAGCAGGCATCATCGACCCTGCCAAGGTCGTCCGCACCGCGCTCGAGACCGCCGCTTCTGTTGCCGGATTGATGCTCACCACCAATGTACTTATTACCGACTTGAAGGATGACGATAAAGACAAAGAACCCATCCCCGGCTCTGTAAGATAAGACCGGCCCGTATGGTGTACCGATAAGCCCCCAGGCCTGCCCGGCGTCCGTATGGCGGGTTTATCCTGGGGGTCGTCTTAATGTACAACGCCCGACAAAACTATGCCAAAACGCGATTACTATGAAGTCCTCGGCGTCGCCAAGAACGCCTCACCCGACGAGATAAAACGCGCCTACCGTCGGATGGCCATCAAGTACCATCCAGACAAGAACCCCGACAACAAACAAGAAGCCGAGGCCAAATTCAAGGAATGCGCCGAGGCATACGAAGTCCTCTCCGACACCGAAAAACGCCAGCGTTACGACCAGTTCGGCCACGACGGCCTGCGCGGCGTTGGTATGCGCGACTACACCCATATGAAATGGCAGGACATCGGCAGCATCTTCGAGGACATCTTCGGCCTCGGAGACCTCGGCGACCTCTTCGGCGTTTCAGGCGGCCGAAGAGCCGCCAGACGCGGCCCCGCCCGCGGCTATGACCTCGAAACCACCGTCGAACTGACCCTTGCCGAAATCGCCAAAGGCGCCGACAAAACCATCGAATTTACCCGGCAGGACCTCTGCCCCGATTGCTCAGGCAGCGGCGCCGAACCTGGCTCAAAACCCGCCAAATGCCCAACCTGCGGCGGCGCAGGCCAGATTGCTCGCGGAGGCGGATTCTTCCAAATGGTCTCCACCTGTCCCCAGTGTAAAGGCCATGGACAGGTCATCACAAATCCCTGCCGCTCCTGCCGCGGCTCAGGCCACGTACCCAAAAAACGCATCGTCAATATCAAAATCCCCGCGGGCGTCCACGAAGGACAGGGCGTCCGCGTCGCAGATGAAGGCGAGCCGGGCGCTCGCGGCGGCCCTCGCGGCGACCTCTATTGCTACGTCAGCATAAAGCCGCACGAGTTCCTTGAGCGCAACGGCAACGACCTGGTCGCCGTTGTCCCCATCACGGTCTCCGAGGCCGCACTCGGCGACACCGTCGATGTGCCGTCTCTGAACGGCACAAGACAGCTCAGGATACCGCCGGGCACCCAGTACGGCTCCACCTTCAGAATCAAGGGTGAGGGTTTGCCGGACATACGCTCCCGTCGCACCGGAGACCTCCTCGTCCAGGTCCTCGTAGAAATACCCTCGCGCCTTACCACTAAACAGGAAGAAATTCTCCGCGAATTCGCAAAAACAGAAAACAAATCCGTCCTGCCCAAATCCAAGGGCTTCGTGGAAAAACTCAAACAATACTTCGGCAACAACAAATGACTGACCAGGAACAGGAAAAACCGAGATTCGGAAAGAAAGTGAAGGTGCCCGCAGAAGAGCTTGGAAACCTTCACGCACAGATTGATTGTCTGCAGAAGGAAAAGGCGGACCTCTTCGCCAAACTCCAGCGGCTCGGCGCCGATTACGACAACTACCAGAAGCGCGTCCCAAAGCAAATCGCCGATGCAATCTCGCTCGAAAAAGAAGCAATCATCAAATCGCTGCTGTCCACCCTCGACAATCTCGAACGCACCCTCGCCAGCGCATCTTCGGCGGGCAACGCCGACGCCGTTATAAAAGGCGTTCAAATCATCTACGACCAGTTTCTCGCCGCCCTCAAACTTCTCGGAATTGAGCAGATTGCCGCCCTCGGCCAGAAATTCGACCCGGCTGTCCACCACGCCCTGACCCAGCGGTCCGAACAGGACAAGGAAGACAACCTCGTTACCGAGCAGCTCCAGACGGGGTACAAACTCAACGGCAGGGTGATTCGACCGGCCAGGGTCGTCGTCAACAAGCTGGCGCCTCCGCCGCCGCAGCCGGAAATACCCGCCGACCAGAAGCAGCAAGTCATAGGCGAAGAATCAGAAACAAGGGACACCCAGTAGCAGCTATGCCGACTTACCAGTACAAATGTGAAAATTGCAGCCACGAAATGGAGAAGTTTCAGTACATCACCGCCCGCCCCCTTCGAAAGTGCCCCAAATGCCGCAAAAACTCCCTCCGCCGACTCATCGGCACAGGCGCAGGGCTTATCTTCAAAGGTGCCGGATTCTACGCCACCGATTACCGCTCCGATTCCTACAAACAAGGGCAAAAATCCGAAACACCCGCACCCGCGAAAACCCCCGACAAAAAGGACTCCAAACCCGCCCCGCCTCCCAAATCACAAAAGAGCAAATCGTAAAGCAATGCTCTTACTTCACCAACTTCGCAATCTCTCTGAATTTGGGATGCTCCGCGGTCTTGAGCAGTTCAAACAGCGTCATTTCCGTCGAACTTATCCTACCCCCCTCGGCGGCAATCCTCTGAAGGCCAATTTCTTTATTCTCCGCAGTTCTTGATGAAACCGCATCTGCAATCACATTGACCTGGCAGCCCTTTCGCAGCAAATCAACCGCCGTCTGAAATATGCAGACGTGCGTCTCTATCCCGCACAAAAGCACTTGTCGGCGTCCCAAGGAGCGCAGCCGCTCAACAAACTCCTCACACCCGCAGCAACTGAAGCTTGCCTTGTCTATGGGCTTATCCTGCGTCAACAATTCCGCTATGTCCGGCACCGTCGGCCCAAGCGCAGACGGAACCTGCTGGCACCAAACTATGGGAATCTCAAGAATCCGGCAGGCCCTGATAAGAATCTGGATGTTCTTGAAAAGCGTTTCCTTGTTGTGCATCAACTGTGCAAGCTTGCCCTGCACATCGACGACAACGAGGACACCATTCTCGATTTCGACCATCCACACATCCCTGTATTCGCGACTGGTTTAGGGCCTGAATTCATCTGGGGGTTTGCGTCCCCGCCACTATAATCGTCAACTGAACAGGCCCGCCCTGCTCAGCCGGCTGCTTACTCGTTTCTTCGCCGCCCGTCAACACGGGTCTGGGTATGCTCAACAGCCCGCTCTCACCGCTTTCCGTCGCCACCAAAAAACCTCTTGCGGGCATCATCTCCTCTACGGCGTTTACAGTCGCAAATTCCTTCGCCAGCCGATAACGAACATCCACGGCATCCGCTTGTGCAATTCGCTCAATCTGCGATACATTAACGCCCTCAATCACAACGGCCTCGCCGCCCCCCTGCCCCGCGACCACCAGCGTCGCTGAATCAAACCGGCTCCAGATTGTCTCTAAATCGCCTAAGAGCGAACTCAATCGCTCCCGGCTGCACGAAACAAAATATGTCCCGCCTGTCTTCGCATCCTTCATCACATCCTGGCGCACAATACCGCTGGTCTCAATCGCTTTTTTCACAAACGCCTCAGCCGCAACCACGTCCCGCGTAGTCAGTATAAGCCGACCTTCGAATACATCTGTCCCGGCACGCGCAGCCGCACCCGCTTCCGGCTGCACCGCAGCGGTCGGCGCCGCCAGCCGCGGCTGATTATCTTGTGCAATGGGACCTTCAGGATGCACCGGCGAGATAATCTGATAAACCACCGCCGCCAATATCCCCGCCATCGCTATCATCGCCGCGGCCGCCGCCATTCGCCTCGCATACAAGTGCACCACACCTATGCGCCCGTCGCCGCCCGTCCGCCTCGCAGGCACGGTCCCCGCTTTCCTCACGCCCGCCATTATCAGCTCCGTCAACTCCGCAGGCGCCTCCGCGGGCGGCAGCGACCCCACTAAACTCCTGCACGCCTCCAGTCGATAAAGCCGCTCCGCAATCCTCGCGTCATGCGCTATCAGCCGATGCACCTCCGTCTGCTCTCTGCCCGACAGCTCTCCGTCAATAAAGGCGCTCAGCAGCTCATCTATACCGTCTATGTCCCAGTGTTCTTGCGGGTTCATATATGACTCTCCAGTATCTGACGCAGTGCGCTCCTCGCCCTGCTCAACCGGCTTTTTACCGTTCCGACTTCCACGTCCAGCACATCTGAAATCTGTGCGTAATCCATTCCTTCTATATCACGAAGCACTATCACTACTCTGTGCATCTCTTCCAACTGCCCCAATGCCTTCATCACCAGACCATATAGTTCCCTGTTCTCCGCCGCCTCCCCAGGCCCAACCGCACGACCATCGCACAAAATCTCCTTCAGCGCAGCCGCACCATCCTCGCCAGCTCCCAGTTGCTCTGCGTCCAGCGAGCCAAACTCAACGCGACCCTTTCTCTGGCAGAAGTTTATCGTCAGGTTCACCGCTATCCGGAACAGCCACGTATAAAAGCTGCTCCGCTGCCCGAAGCCGGCTATGTTCTCTATTACTTTGACAAACGTATCCTGAGTTAGTTCCGCAGCGTCATCGCTGTTTCCGCACATCCGATAAACAGTGTTGTATATCCGCTGCTGATACCGCACTATCAGCCGCTCCATCGCCGCAATATCGCCGGCCTTATACCGCCCCACCAACGCGGCATCTTCAATGCTTATCTTCGCCGTTTCCGTCACCGCTAAACCCCAAAAAAGGCCAAAAACACACCCCCGCCGCGGTTATCATCCCATATTGCCCCCCATCCGTCAACGCCGCCGCCCTGAAGGCGGGGTCATTCAAATCCAAAAATCTTCAGCTTCTACTGGTTATCAACTCTCACCTCAGGCCCAGCAAGTCCACCTCTTCAACCTGGGTGCGAAGCGCACGGTCAGATATCACTCTTTTGAGGACCTCGCCGGCAACAGAAACGTCCTGTATGGCCAGGCCGGTGGAATCAAAGACCGTAACCTGCTTTGGGGAAGTTCTGCCCTGTTTTTTCCCGCCGACTATCTCGCCGATGTCGGCGTAAATATCCTTTCGGGTAACAATGCCTTTCGACAAAGGCACGTTGATTTCTCCGCCGTGAGACGACTGCTCCCAGTTGTCTATCACCACTCTTGCCCGTTTCAGTATAGCGGGGTCAAGCTCTTGCTTGCCCTCGGCGTCTGCGCCGATGGCATTTATATGCGTACCGTCGCAGATGTCCTTATTCATAACTATGGGCGTTCTTACAGGGGTGGTGGTTATCACCACATCGGCGTCTCGCGTCGCCCGGCTCACCGAATCCACACACATTACCTTCAGTCCGTATCTGGCAAGAACCTGCCGTGCGAAATTACCGAGCGTCTTTTTGTTCACGTCATAGGCCGTTATCTTCGATATCGCCGGCCTGACGAGCAGCAATGCCTCAAGCTGTGTCTTTGCCTGCGTTCCCGTGCCAATGAAGGCGGCGGTTTTGGAGTCCTTTCTTGAGAGGTATTTGGCAGCCACGCCACCGGCTGCACCCGTCCTCATCGCAGTAATATACGTGCCGTCCATTATTGCAACGGGGAAACCATTTTCCGGGTCAAAAAGGGTTATGCTGGCCATTACCGTCGGGATGCCTCTGTTGTCGGGGTGCGAATTCACATTCTTAACACCCGCAACCCTCATCGACGGGATAAACGCCGGCATACATCTCAGGTCGCCTTTCTCAAAGGAAAGATAGACCTTGGGAGGCATTTGCGTTTCGCCCCGGCCGTAGAGTTTGAAAACGCCCTCAATACAGGATATGCAGTCGCGCATATTCAGCGCCTTCTCGACCACCGGCCTTGTTATTATGTATGTTGACCTGTCCATCATACAATAACCACCTTTCACGATTGCATATACTACATTTTATCAGGCGAGGAACAACCGGTTGTCCCCGCATTTAGAAACGAAAGGTCGCAACGATTTTCACGGCCAGTTCGGTGGAGAGCTGCCTGAATCGCCAGTTGTCGAAGTTCCACCCGCGATTGACGACCAGGAACAGGTCGCTGCCGGGTTTGTAAGTCCAGCGAATACGGCTGTTCAGACCCATCTCACCGGAAACGTTGTCGTATTGCACGACCGTGTTCCAGGATAAATCCGGCGTGAAGGTCAGGTTGAGACGCCCGCTGGCAACTCGGACGTCAAAGCTGCCCTCCTCCAGCTCAATTTTATCCAGCTCGTAAGAGACGCCGGCAGTTACATACCGGTTGGGCCGCAGGTCAAGCTCTGTTCCATAGTTAGTGCGCGTGCCGGTGTAGTAGTCGCCCTTGCTGGCGGTTAGCTCCACGCCAATAGGACGCGCCTCGCTGCTTCTGAAGAACGGCTTGAACTTGCCAAAGCGGTAATCGCCGGGTGGAATGACCACCCCCGGGTGAATCTCAAACGGCTCGTCAAGAACATCCCGATTCGATGTGTATTCCAGCGTTAGTTCGTCCTCGGCGGGTGTAGTAATTGTGAGAACCGGCGCATCATGGTCTTCGGCGACAATGCGATTATCCAAGTCAGTGGTCACGTTAGGGTGTGCGCTGAGAGAGATGCTGCGTATCAACTCCGTGTTCGGACGCCAGACGTATTGTGTAAAGCCGCTGTAGTTCCTGATGTTGGTCCGTTCGACAAACCCCATCGCGGGGTCAAAATTCTCGCCGATTTGCCTGAAAAAAAGATGTATCTCAAGCGGCTCGTTGGGATAGTCGAGGTCGCCGCCGAAGGCCACGCCTTTACCGTCCATATCGTCGGAAGAAGTACCCATTATCCAAGTGTGTCCGATTAATCGCTTCTCGTCAGGCAATCGGCTGTTGAGATAGGTAAAGTCCGTCCCAATCAGTGTGTTTTCTCCATTCGACAGCGGGTCACCATGCGTCATCAAAAACCCCACGTCCGATTCTTCAAATACCTTTGTCGAGACGCGCCCGACGAACAGATTATTCGACTGTATGTCCCCATAAGAGTCCTGCTGAACGTCGAGCAGGGCGACTCTGGTATTGCCGATGCGTCCGGTCAGCCGTCCGCCTTCGCGGATATCAACGGGCGTACCGTCTTCGCTCAAACCAATCCGCCGCGAGTAGTACGGCACCGCCGACCCGCCGCCGCCAAAGCTGAACAGCGATGAATCCTGAAGGAAAAAATCCCGCTTCTCAGGGAAAAACAGCGGGAAGCGGGTAAGGTTCACGACTCTCTCATCGACCTCCGCCTCGGCAAAGTCAGTATTAACTGTTGCATTGGCCTTGAGCGAGGGCGTAACGTTGTAAGTAAGGTCTCCGCCCGGCTTGCTGTCCCAGCCCTTTTCGCCGCTGACGGTGTCATCTTTGTATTTGGTGCTGATAAACGGCCTTACTTCCACGCCGAGTCCCTGCCGAATTCCCGTAAGGCCTCGCATCTCGCCAAAGTCCGCCAGGGACGCCACCGATTTTGCACGGGAAATGCCCGTCCATCGCACCGTTTCCTGCTTGCGCCTGATGACACGCTCGATATTGAAGCCCCACGTGTCGTTTTTCGGGTCGAACGACAAACTCTTGAACGGGACGGCGATTTCAGCCGTCCACCCCTGCGCATCAGTTCGGGCACGAACCTGCCAGACCGTGTCCCAAAGACGGTTGCGTTCGCTGAAGTCCTCAATCAGCCCCTCCGTGCGGGCGCCGGCCGGATTCACGGCGAAGTAATAACCTTCACGCTGGCGGGAAAAGGTATCGAAGGCGATTGTTACCATATCATCGGAGTCAAGGTCGCTGTCGTGCTGCATCTGCCTGGTGATGATTTTATTCGGCTCAGTGTCGAAACACCGGATGGCGATGAAAAGGTAATCCGGATTGTAAAGAAAACGGACTTCCGTCCTCTCGGTTGGCTTCGCCCCCTCGACCGGCAGTACCTGGGTGAAATTTGTCAGGGCAGGGGCGTCCTGCCAGCAGGCGTCGTCAAGTCCGCCGTCTATGACAGGCGGCCTGGCTGCCGGGCCAATATCATAAACCGGCCGGGTCTCCTCTGCATAACCACAGATTGCTCCACCCAACGCCCCTGCAAGACATAATGAGACCTGTCGCAATATATGACGCACCCGGCTATTCTAACTTTTCTCTCCTCCAGGAACAACTCCCTTCGCCCCCAGGCCAGGGTCGCGGGTAACGGTTTAAAACAACCGGGGCCTGTACTTGCGTACAGGCCCCGGATTACTCCATCAATACTGCACTACTGCGTCTGACGCCTTAGTTGCTCAAAGGCCACAGGTCGGATTTCATCCAGTCCTGCGCCAACAGCGCAAAGTCCTTGAACTGAATACTCTTGCTGCCCTGCGCCTCCGGACTGTGAATGTCCGCATAGATGTACGGTACCGGAATCGCATAGTAGTTCGGCGTTGTCACGCCCGCTATCCACATAATCTCTTCTTCTGACAGCTTCCTGTCATACACACGGATATCATCCAGATAGCCCGCGTAGTAGTTGGTAATCCCGGGTTCCTGGTCAGTCCCATTACCCTCGCCGTCCTTGCAGCCGAGGCACACATTCGGGTCAAAACCCGCAACGTGCGATGGATTGTACGGACCGCTGTTCACCAGTTGAGTACCCTGGCGACCATTCACATAAACGCGCATAATCCCGCCCCGATTCGGGTCAGTTGGGTCAAACTCAAAGGAGGCGGCAGCGTGATACCACTGCCCAAGGACTGTGTTCTGGCTGGGTACTGCACCCAGTATGTGGGTAGCAAAGTGGTACGTGTTGGGTCGGCCGCTCGCTACCATGAAGTACTGGAGCTTCCAGGCGGCCTCACCCTTGCAAACCATGCAGCCCCACTCTGTTTGCAACGAACGTTTCTCCCAGGTCGTCACGGTGAACGATTTGTTGTTGAAGTCACTCAAACCGTTCCACGTCCCGGTGAGCACGTAGTCGTTCCCGTCGGTCTGGTCAACATACAGGACCTTGTTGCCCGCGGATGATAGCGGCCTGTTGGCATCTACCACCGTCGAGACCGTACCATAGGCCGTGCCATCTGCGCTTGTTCCAGCCCTGCCGTTCGCGTCGTTCAAATAGCCGTTCTCAAACTTGTACCAGGCAAGCAGACACGGGTCGTTGTCCGGTACCGCCACAGGACCGCCTGTCAGACGGTCTGCCTGCAGCCAGGCATTCACAAACACGTCCACGTCGGTCATATTAACCGTACAGTCGCCGCTAAGGTCGGCCGGCTGTCTGTATCCCGGCAGCCCTACGCACCTGCGCGGATACAACCTGATGTAATCAAACGCCACTACACCTTCTCCGCCGGGCGTGCCGTTGTACGGATTGCACTTTCTGCCGAACCCGAGATACACCTTGCTGATGCTGCCCAGGTTCAGGCCCGGTTTGGCTTTGACGAAATCGTTCAGGTCGATATTCCATTCAGCAAACGCCAACTTCTGCTGGGCCAAAGCATCCGGATTGTTCACGTCTGCCCGCTTGCCGGTGCTGTCCTCGACCCCGATGTACATACGGTCATAGATGGCATTGGCCTCATTGGCCGCGTTGCCTCTGAGCCGTATCACCAGCGACCAAATCGTGTTGCTGTCATCGCCGTATTTCCAGCTCACCGGACTGGCATACTCGTACTTAATCTCAGAGAACAGGTCAAGGTCAAGGTCAACGTTGTACAAGTCCTGTCGGTCGTTGTCATCATAGTCGTACGACATCAGCCCACCGCCGCCCGATATCATCGAGCCGTTCTTCTCCTGTGAGCACGCCGGCGAGTACCCGTCGTTCATATAGTCCAGCCACTTCACGTGCAGCGCCGCATTGTTGGTGTATGCAAATTCATCCACGCCGCGATACATCCCGACACTGAAGCTCCACGTCGGGCCGCTCCAGTAATTCGGGTCCGGCCCGGTGCTGTTGACCTCTAAAATGCGCCAGTAGTATGTCTGGCCAATCTTCAAAGTCGGCGTCTGCCATATTGGATTGGCGGTTGTCGCAACAAGCCGCAGGTCGCCATAAGCGCCGCCTGTGTCATTGACTTCGTTGAAGTCGCTGCCGAAATACACCTTATGCCTGGCATTAGGGTTGTTGGTGTCAGCCACGTAGAAACCTGGGCCCCAGCCCAACTGGTACTGCAGCGCAGCGCCCGCCGGTATGCTCAACTCCGCGCCGGCAGCCGGATTCGGGTCCGTCGGCCCGGGATTCAGCGTCATGAACGCCTGTACCAAGCTTTTCCAGGCACGGTCGCCGGCTGCGAGATTCGCGTCGTTGGCCTCGACTATGCACCAGTAGTAAACCGTGTTGACCTTCAAGCCGCCGAGGTAGTTCGTATCGGTCACGCCAATAGTGTACGAATTTGCATCCTGCGCCTTGCCGATGTGGCCGTACTGTGTCCCAATAGGATAGTTCAGCAGTTGCTTGGCAGAATCGTTCTTCATGTAGGTATTGTGGGTGTCGAGGAATATGTGGTGGCCGTCGCCTTTCTGAGGATTGACCACGCCCAGATACTTCCCGTCGTTGCCAACATAATCGCCCGGCTTCCACGTAAGAGTCACGTATGGCAGAATCCCTTCATCATAGGGACCCGGATTAAGGGCATAGGCCTCGTTCGGCTCCGCCTTGTACGCGGTGGCAGTAGTGCGTATAGCGGTGCGCCAGTTGTAGTCCACTACCAGACGGGCCCTCGGATGGGTCACGATGGTGGCTGGCACGCCGGGCGCACCCATGTTCCCTACGCCGTAAGCGGTAAGCCAGCCGCACGGATCATTAAGCTGAAAAAGCCGAGCCCGCTGGTTGCCATTGACTATCAGCGTTCCGCCATTAATATCCATCCACCCCTGGGATCGCACGTCTTCAAGCGGTATATAATCAGGGGCGTTGATGCAGTTCGTCAGTGTATTTCGAAAAGTCAATATTTCGGTATCAATCGTGCCGCCCTTCAAATGAACGTGCCCGGCGCTGGGATACGGGGGGCCGCTGGAGGGGCAGTCATCGGATCGGGCGATGTCAAAAATGCCATGATGGACCCAGGTTCCGGCGTTCATATATACCTTGCCGGGTATCATGTCCTCTGGCCGGTACCCAATCCATACTTCCTGACCCGTATTGACGTCGCCGCCGTTGTTGATGAACATCCCGCCGCCGGGATTGCCCCAGCCCAAAGCAAGTCCAAACTGTATATTACTGCTTCCATTCATACCATACGTCGTCAGGCTCGAACCAGCTTCCATAGTCAGCCGGCCTTCGTTTCCGGAGATGCCGCCTATCTGTACAATACCGGCGTTAGCATCGAGCCCTGCCTTTATAACTGGGTAGTTTGCGTCCGTACCCCCAGTAATGCCGGGGATAATTGCGTCGTTCGCGTCCGGAGGCACTGTATTGCTGTCCCAGTTGGTGGCCGTGTGCCAGGAATTGTCAATGCTGGAATGGTTGTCCCAGGTGTCAGCCATCGCGGCCCCGGCGAAGGCCAAGACCAGAACAAGTGATATGGTACTAAAGAGCTTTTTGAACATCGTTACTCCTCCTCATGGATTGAAAGGAATTGAATTCGTCCCGGCAATCACCGGGACACGGTTTTTATACGAAACGACTATTATTGCGACAGCATCCTCCTCTTGTCGTTGTATCTTAACTTGCCTTATATTTTCACACCCACTTCCGCAAAAACACCACAATACACGGCCTGCCTGGCAGTGTATCACCGCCTCGACAATCCGCCACATATATGTATTTATGCCACATTTACCTCTTTCTGTCAAGCACAATTTGTGCCCAGCCCACATTTTTTCACCCTTTCAAGGCCTTTTTTGCCTATCACCGCACACAAACAACCACGAATTTTGATTGTAAGCCCCCCCAAGCACAATATAATCACCCTTTATCCACCCACCTCTATGGAACGTACTATATGCCCTTAATTGAAATCGACCTGACGGGTAACTGGGACTTCAAAGAGTACCCCGCGCAAGCCAGGCGTATGCGAGACCTCGACTGTGCCGACTGGCTTCAAACCACCATTCCGTCATCCATTTTCACATCCCTTATTGGGGCAGGCCGAATCGACAGCCGCCGGCTGGAGGCCTTCCCCGAAGAATTTGCCTGGGTAAGCCAAAAGCCGTGGGTTTATAGAAAGACCTTCGATTGCCCGCCCCCGGTTATCGCCGCCGACCGCGTTGACCTTGTCTTTGACGGCCTCGATACCATAGCCACCATCTGGCTCAACGATAAGCTCCTCGCGAAAACCTCCAATATGTTTATTCCATACCGTTTTGATGTAACACGGCTGCTCAAACCCGCAAAGAACACCATTTTGGTCAAGTTTGAACCGGCTGAGCAGTACGCCGCGCGTCTGGCGGACCGTTACGGCCACTTCGACCCCTCGACCATTATCAACCCCCTCCGCGCCTACATTAGAAAAGCCCAGTATCAGTTCGGCTGGTACTGGTGCCCCTCGGGCCTTGCCGGCTGCGGCTTATGGCGGCCCGTCAAGCTCCAGGCCGTCAACTCCGCTCGCATCGACAACATCCATATCCGAACCATCGACTGCAGCGAACACCACGCCGATATCAGAATCGCTGTGGAGCTCGATAAAATTACCGACTCTGCCCTGAACTGTACTCTCTGTATTACCGGCCACGACGCAGACATCAGGCAGAACCTCACATTTGCACCCGCGGAAGACACCCTTTCCACGGTCGTCAGAATCCCCAATCCGGCGCTTTGGTGGCCTCGCGGCTATGGCCGGCCAGACCTCTATCAATTAACCGCCCGCCTCGCACACGGCAATACCACACTCGACCAGACCACAACGGACTTTGGAATACGAACTGCCAAACTCAATCGCTGCGACGACGAGCACGGCCAAAAGTTCCAGTTTGAAATCAACGGTCGGCCCGTTTATGCAAAAGGCGCCAACTGGATTCCCATCTCTCTCTTCGCCGGCTCGGCTAACGACTCCAGTTATGACAATCTTCTCGCCGCCGCCGCCGACGCAAATATCAACATCCTGCGGGTCTGGGGCGGCGGCTACTACGAATCCGACCGCTTCTATCAGCTCGCCGACCGGCTCGGCATTATGGTCTGGCAGGACTTTATGTTCGCCTGCTCTTATTATCCCGACCGCCATTTCTTCCTCGCCGATATCCACAATGAAGCCGTCTCAGTCATCACGCGGCTGCGAAATCACCCCTGCCTCGTCCTGTGGTGCGGCAACAACGAAATCGACTGGCTTCACTACAAAGGCAAATTCGGA
>CAYGVZ010000029.1:0-16059 GCA_964353475.1 uncultured Pirellulales bacterium
GGCGTATGCCTTTACGGATTTGGTCTCGCAGAAACTCGATTGTCTCTTCGACAAGTTTGGTCGGGAATTTTACGACTCTGCTGCCGCGGTCAACTTTTGCGCCGGCCGATTCGAGGGGTCCGTAGTAATCGGCGCAGTCAACACGAAGGCCGGTTCCTTCGAGCACGTGCAGCGTAGCATCGTGGATTCGCCGCAACTGCCCCCTTGTTAGTGGCCCTTTGGTCGTGAGCATTGTCGGTTACTTCAGGCCATACTTCTTGGCCGCATCTTTCGGATTGGCCCCCTTCTTGACGACCTCAATGAGGGCCTTCTGCAGTTCAAGGGGCTTGTCCGACTGAATTACGTATCTGCCGAAGACGATGCCTGCGGCGCCCGATTTTATTTCTTCCTGTGCGAGCTTGAGGGCATCAAGGTCGCTGCCGCTGCGTTTGCCGCCTAATGCGCATATCGGGGTCGGGCAACCCGCGACGACGTCCTCGAACTTTTTCGTGTAGAAGGTCTTTATTACATCGGCGCCAAGCTCGTACAGGATTCTGCACCCGATTTTGACCTCCTCGTACATTTCATCCGCGCTCATTTTCTCATCGTTGACGGGGAAGTACTCGCCGATAACAGGCAGACCCAACTGGTGAGAGCGCTGGCACAATTCGGCGAATATGCGGACGTTCTGCGCATCGCGCTGCTGGTCGCCCGTCCTGAGAGAAAGCGATACCAGCACCATTTGCGCGCCAAGCTGCAGCGCATACTCCGGCGTAAAGGCAGACACAATGTCCCCTGAATGGTAGTCCCAGTTGAAGCAATAGACCGTGCACCAGTTGATTCGCACAATGGGCATAGGACTGTTGCGGTGTCCGCACAACTGCGGCCCGATATCGCGCAGAGCCCCCGGCGACATCAGAACGGCGTCAATTTCAGGCAGGATTTTGTCCGGAATCTCGCGTATCTTGTCAACGCCGGGGATGGGGCCATCGAACATACCGTGGTCGAATGCAATCACTATCGCGGGACCCGTGCTGAAAAACCTCTTCAAAAACAAGTTGCGTGTTTCCACCTTCTTCTCCTTCTGGAAATCAGACAATCTGAATCTCGATTTTTCTTCTGGTCAACTGCTTTACAAATGTCTTGTTCACTCGTGAATCGGTTATTATAAGGTCATAGTCCCCGGGGGCAAACACCTTGCACATCGCCGTATGGCCGAACTTGCTGCTGTCCACGACGACAATAACTTTTTCCGCGTTGGCAGCCATTTTCCTGTCCAGATTTACCACCTGCAGGTCGTGCGTATAAGTATTACCCGCGTCATCAATTGCATCAGCGCCCATAAAGGCAACGCTGGTCTTGAACAGTTCCACGTTCTGTTCCGTCAGCGGCCCGTGCATATCAGGCGAGCCCCTTCGGAGGAAACCCCCGAGCAGGACAACCTGGATGCCCTGCGCAAACTGCACTTTTGAGACAATGGCCAGCGAGGTGGTTATTATCGTGACACTGCGCTTGCCGATGAGCTGTTCCGCAATTTGCAGGGTGGTTGTGCCTGTGTCTAACATCACAACCTGACCATCGCGGACGTGTCGGACGGCGTGCTCGGCTATAAGATGCTTTTGTTCAAAGCTTTTGTTCTGCTTGTCGCGGAAGGAGAATTCGAAGGTAAGCCGGCGAGCCAAAGCGGCCCCGCCGTAGGTGCGGATTATGTCCCCGGCGGCCTCAAGGTTCTCAAGGTCGCGGCGTATGGTCATACCGCTTACGTGGCACCCGGCGGCCAACTGCTCGATGGAGATCTCATCGGCCTTGAGCATCTCCTCGCGTATTGCGTCCAGCCGCTGTCTTTGACTCATCTTCGCACTTTTTCGCACCATTTGTGTCAGGTTACCGTCCTTTCTTCAGTTTCCGGCAGAAGCTGCCTGACCCAAGACAGGAAACGTATGTTATAAAAAAACATACTTGCACATAGTTTAACATTCTGTATAATTACATTCAAGAAGATTTTCCCGTGAAATTTGCATATCGGAGCTCAGAATGAAGGCAGTGGAAAACAGCGCAAAGGCCCAGACGGGCAGATACAACGAAGAGTATTACAGGATTGATTTAGAAAAATGGCCTTACATTGCAGTTCCGCCGCCGGGTCCGGAAAGCAGGCGGCTGCACACGAAAGCGGCGGCCGTTATGAAAGGGCTTTCCAATCAGGTTCGTCTCTTTCCGGTCGTGTTCAGCGAGGGGAGGGGCTGTACGCTGACCGACGTTGACGGCAACCGTTACATCGACTTTTCGAGCGGCATATATGTTACGACGCTTGGCCACTGCCATCCGAAAGTAAGCGAGGCCGTGGCGGTCTGGGCGAACCGTTTGATGAACGCTCACGATTTCACCACTCCTGTGAAGGTCGCACTGTTAGACAAAATGTTGGAGGTGTTGCCTAAAGGTTACGGCGGGATTCAGCTTTATGATTCAGGCACAACGGCGGTTGAGGCGGCCATAAGGACCTGTCGGGCCGCGACAGGTAAATCGGAGTTCATCTCCTGCTTTATGGACTTTCACGGCAAGAGCGGACACGCCGCTTCTCTGGCGAAGATGAATCCGTTCTATGGGCCGTCTCGTGCGCCGGGTTTCTATATGGTGCCGCGGCCGGATACCTACAGGCCGTGGTGGACACGCAAGGACGGCTCATTAGATACCGAAAAGTATCTTGAGTTCTACGACACGTTTATCACGGAAAGCACCTGCGGGCAGATTGCCGCCTTCGTCCTCGAACCCATCCAGGGCTGGGGCGGAACTGTTATGCCCCCTGATGATTTCTTCCCCAAGCTCCGTAAGTTCTGCGACGACCGCAAGATTATCCTGGTCGCCGATGAGGTTCTTACGGGTATGGGCAGAACCGGCAAATATCTCTGTATGGAACACTGGAATACCATCCCCGACATCGTTACGCTGGGCAAGGGATTCGGCAACGGCTTTCCCGTTACGGCTATGGTCGTGAAGACCGAATACGCAGACGCGGTGGACAAAATCAGCGCATCGACGAGCTACGGCGGCAACCCGATGGCCTGCGCAGCGGCATTGGCAAGTATCGAGGTTATCGAGGAAGAGGGGCTGCTCGAACACGCAGCGCAGCTCGGCGAGTACTTCACCAAGCGAATGGCCGACTGGCCAAAAAAGTACGCAATCGTTGGCGATACCCGCTGCAAGGGCTGCCTGATGGGTGTTGAGCTGGTAAAAGACAAGACCACGAAAGAGCCGCTGGACCAGGCCGGTAAGCTGGTCTATCAGAAGGCATTCGCAAGAGGCCTCGCCTGGATTCCAGCAGGCCACATACTGCGGATGAGTCCGCCGATAGTAATGCCGGAGGATGTCGCCGCAAAGGCAATGGACATAATCGAAGAATCAATTGCCAAGACGCAGAAGGAACTCGGGTACTGAAAAAATCGATAGAGTGAGGTAATCATGAAGAACGAACAAAAAACGAGAGCCACAAAAGAAGTCACTCGAAGAAAATTCATAGCCGGGGCAATCGCAGCAGGGGCAGGATTGGCTGCCGCGCAGGCGGAGAGCGAAGAAAAAGAAAAGCCCGCTGTGAAAAAGTGGCGATGGGAACAGATGCGTCCCGATGATTTGGCGCAGGCCATAAAGGAGCGGCCGGTGGCGTGGGTGATGTTCAGTCCGCTCGAATGGCACGGCCAGGCGATGTCCTTCGGCTGCGACCCTTTTATCGGGGACGCGGTCAGAGACCGTGCATGGGAGCAGGCGGGCGGCGTACGCATACCGGCAATCTACATCGGGGCTGAGACGGACTACAAATACTGGGGAGAAAAAGGGCTGATGAGCCACTGGGGAATGGAGACGCTTACAAAAGAGCATAATCCCGGCTCGCTGTACGTGCGGCCCATTACGCTGCAATTAGTCGTGGAAGATTATCTGTACTTTCTGCAGGACGAGGGATTCAAATTAGTTGTGCTCACAAGCGGCCACGGCGCAACGGAACACGTCAGCACGCTTGACAAGGTCTGCGCCCAGTACGAGAAAGGTCCTATGAAGATACTGCGCGGCTCTGGGCGCGCCAGGATACCCGATGAGCTGCGATTCGAAGGCGCCGGCGGCCATGCCGATTTCAACGAGGCGAGCTTGCTCGGCGGCGTTGACCCGAACCTGGTCGATAAGAGCAAATTCGGCGTCATCGAGCGCGACCGAAAGGTGAAACTGCTGAAAGAAAACGTGGACAAAGTTGATTTTGAAAAAGGCCGCAAGGTCATCGAATTCAGAGCCGGAGAGCTTGCGAAGGAAGTTAATGAAGCAATGAAGAACCTGGGTTACTGAATCAGCGATATGAAAACGCTGAGGTTTGGAATAATCGGGTGCGGTCTGATGGGACGCGAGTTCGCCAGCGCCGTTGCGCGCTGGTGTCATCTTGCCGAAATGAACGTGAGACCGGAGATTGTCACTATCTGCAACCGGTCGCTTGTACCTGAAAGAATCGACTGGTTCAAAAATAACTTTCCCACAATTAAACAAATCACAGACGATTATCGCACGCTGCTGGCTAATCCGCAGGTCGATGCGGTCTATGTGGCCGTGCCGCACAATCAGCACGAGGAGATTTACACAGCCGCGCTGAACACAGGCAAGCACCTGTTAGGCGAAAAACCATTCGGGATAGACCTCAAAGCCAACGAAACAATCCTGCGGGCCGCTAAGGCAAATCCGAAATGCCGCATCGGCTGTGCATCGCAGTACATCTATTATCCTGCTGTGCAGCGAATACTGCGAATGATTGACGAAGGCGCACTCGGGAAAATCATCGAGGTCGAATCCGGGTTCCTTCATTCGAGTGACCTCAATCCTAATAAGCCGATGAACTGGAAACGAACGGTCGCAGTTAACGGCGAATACGGCGTGATGGGTGATTTGGGGCCGCACATCGCCCTTATGACATTCAGGGCCGGCTGGATTGTTGAAAACACAACTGCGATATGCTCCAGAATCATTCCCCAGCGACCCGATGCCACAGGCAAAATCGTCCCCTGCGAGACCTGGGACAACGTTACAATGCTCTCGGAAGTTACCGACCCCGAAACAGGCAGCAAGTTTCCCTGGCGGTTGCGATTAGCCAGGATTATGCCCGGCGAAGTCAACACCTGGTACTTCAATATCTTCGGGACAAGACGCTCGGCGAAGTTTTCCTTGAAGAACCCTCGGCTGTTTCAGCTCCTCGAGTTTACCGGCGGTGAGCAGGCCTGGCAGCAGATAGATATGGGCTTTGAGGCAGCGTACAAAACAATCACAGGCGGCATATTCGAATTCGGCGCATTGGATGCGTTTATGCAAATGATTGCCGCATTTATGTACGAGCTTGGGCACGATAAACCGCTGAGCAGGCCGGCTGCGTGCCCCACCGCCGCCGAAATGCACCATTGCCATCGCCTTTTCACCGCTGCTCTGCAGTCACACAAAGTCAAGGATACGGTAAAACTATGAGAGTATTACGATTCGGGATAATCGGCTGTGGTTTGATGGGCCGAGAATTCGCCAGCGCCGCCGCCCGATGGTGCCACCTGCCCGAAATGACCGTCAGACCAGAAATCTTGGCCGTATGCGACTCCAACCCCAAGGCGACCGAATGGTTCAAGATAAACTTCGCTTCTGTGAAGCAGGTTACGGACGATTACAGAAAACTGCTCGATAACCGGGACGTTGAAGCAGTTTATATCCCCGTGCCGCATAACCTTCACAAGGAGTTTTATTGTGCCGCCCTGGAGGCAGGCAAGCACCTGATGGGAGAAAAACCCTTTGGCATAGATAAAAAGGCCAACGACGCAATTATGGCCTGCACCAGCAAACATCCCGACCTTTTCGTCAGATGCTCCTCAGAATTTCCGTTCTTTCCCGCGATGCAGAGAATCGGCAGAATGATTGAGCGAAACGAATTTGGCGACATAATTGAGGCAAGCAGTGGGTTTATACATTCGAGCGACCTCGACCCAAATAAGCCGATAAACTGGAAGCGTTTGGTTGAGTTTTGCGGCGAGTACGGCTGCTTAGGCGACTTGGGCATGCACCCGTGCCATACGCCTTTTCGTGCCGGGTGGGCGCCTGCAGACGTAAGAGCAATACTATCAAAGATTATTTCCGTTAGGCCGGATGGGAAGGGTGGCAAGGTCTCCTGCCAGACCTGGGATAACGCCACCCTTCTCTGTTATTCCAAAGACCACGCTACCGGCAAGACATTCCCCCTGACCATCAAGACACAGCGCATCGCCCCGGGCGAAAAAGACACCTGGTACTTCGAGGTTATGGGGACAAAGAGATGCGCGAAATTCTCAACCAAGGATGGAAACTCGATTCAAATCCTTGAGTACAAAGGCGGCGAGCAGGCCTGGCAGAGAATCGAGGTCGGCCACGAGGTAACGTTCAAGTCGATAACAGGCGGGATATTCGAGTTCGGCTTCTCCGATGCAATCCTGCAGATGTGGGCGGCGTTCCTGTACGAGTTCGATAAGGGCAGCCCCCCTGCCAGGTTCGCCGGCTGCGTTACACCCGAAGAAACGGCTCTGAGTCATCGGCTGTTCACGGCCGCGCTGCAATCTAACCAAACGGCCCGCACAGCCCCCGTCTGAGGCCAGCCGGATGATGTAGCACTCACAACAGAGGCGGTTGTATCGGCCTGCCAGCCGCGGATTGGTTTTGTCGCCCCTTTGTCAGCGCCTTGAAGATGTCGAAAGACGTGATAATACCCTGCACCTTCCCATCCGGCCCGACAACAGGCACACAGCGTCCGCCAAACTGACACATCATGTCAATCACCGCATCGACGCCGGCATCAGGTGCGACAGTATGTACCGGTGCCGTCATTACCCACCTGGCTCTTATCCTCAGCGACGCATCGTCTATGGCGCGATGCCACCTGGCGAATATCGGTCGAAGGAAAGGGCTGATTGCACCAGTTATGTTTGACCTTGATATGATGCCCTGTAATACACTGTCGCGCCCCGCCATCACATACCCGACATTTCTCTGCTGCATCGTCTCTATTACCTGTCCAACGCTGTCACCCGGGTCTGCCCAGACAACCTCGCTATCCATAATATCTGCTGCGGTCAGGCCCGATGCGGCAGACAATGCCGGACCTGACGGCAACTCATTCGCCGCCCCTGCCTGTGTCGCCTCCCCGGCCTGCGAGAATTGAATTTGCGGAGGCGGCTCTGCGCCCTGCGCGTCAGACCTGACTGTCACCGTCAAAACCTCGCCCTGCGCCACGAGCGATTGCGGGAAGACAACCCCGCACCTGAACGGAGCAAAGGAGTTAACCGTAATCTCATACTCGGCAAGCAGCAACCGCTCATCGGCGGCTATGCCTGTCTGTTCCTGCGCTGCCCCCTGCAGTTCTCCTATGAACGTTGTCGTCCCGGTGAACCGGCCGTGGCCCTGCACAAGCTCCCGAAATGTCCGGTCGAATGCGCCGACCAGCAGATTTCCTGCATTCTGAACGGCGTCCCGCATCTGCTCTGAATTTTCCTTTTTACCGGCTTCGCCGTTTTCGTTTATCTTCTCCGCCGGCAGCATTGCAACGACGCCGGCAAGCGTGAACAATCCCTTCTGGTCCAAAATAAGATGAAAGGTCCCATTCAAAGCCCCGTCAGCTTTTACGGCGTGAAGCGCAACCAGCTTAGGATAACGCTTAGCGAGGGTTGCAAGGGTTTCATCGCCGCCCTGCTGCACCCTGCAGGCCATCTCCAGCCCAAACGTCATCGACATATCTTCGCAAAACGCTTCGATGGCGCCGCCTGCAAGCTCGACCAACTGAGTTTTAACGTCTGTCTCTAATCCCGGCATCGTTACTCCCTGTCATATCCCGAGGACATCACCGCCAAAAAAGGGTTTTTACCACCCTCGTCCAGCGTAACAAAGAATCGTCCCTCTTGAAGGTCTCGTCCGGCGCGCAAAACAGTTCTTTTTCATCCGGCTGTTCAGAAAACGCCATACCTTTCGCTCCCACGTCGGCTGCCCGCTGCGTGCGCAGCCCCGTCGGCGAGACGGCAAACAATTCCCGCTCAAGCACCCTGTCCCTGTATCGTATTCTCGCGTGACTGACCCAGAAGAGAAGCCCCCCGAGAGCCACGAGCACGACTCCCAGCCCCCATACAGCGCCACCTCCTGATGCAGAGCCGTCGAAGGAACCGCATCTATTCGTAAGACAGAGCAGCACAATAATCATCGCAACTAACGACCAATTGCACATCAACGTTCTAACGTTTCTGCTCTTCATACCAAGCCGCGTCCTATGATTCCAGGCGATGCACCTTGCACTGCGTTACGATATTTTCAGCGTAGCAGACAGACCTTCCCCTCCACTTCTATTGTCGATAGCTCGAAGGCCAACTTAAGTCCTTTTAGCAAAAGGAGAAGTGAACTTCAGCCCTTCGCCGTTCAGCGGCACAGCGACCAGTGCAGGTGCTAAACGCCAGCGGCGGTGGTTGGGCGGCGGTTAGTTTCGCGGAACTCCTTTGGCGTTATTCCGACTATCTCTTTGAATCGCCGTGCAAAATAGCTCTGGCTGTTGTACCCCACGTCAAAGCATATCTTTGTGCAACTCTCAGCGGTGCCCAGAAGCAGCTCTTTGGCCCTGGCGATTCTGACCTCGGTCAGATAATCAACCACCGTTACGCCCGTATGCTCCTTGAATAGATGCGACAGGCGCGATTCGCTCAGATGCACGGCCTTTGCGACGTCTGCAACACTCAGAGGTCCGCGGTAATGGGCCTCAATAAAATCCCTGGCCGGCTTGACGTGCATCGCGCGCTGCGACTCCTTGGCGGCATAAACCGTGTCGGTAAAATCGGTCAGCGCGCTGCCGACCCAGGCGCACAGGTCTTCCTGAGTATTTATACCCATAATCTTGGTTGTGTAGGCCAAACTCCTGGCAAGAAGCGCATTTATGTCTGCGCCGCCGTCCGCCGCCGCCCTGCTGAGGACTCCGAGCAGCTCCAGCAGCCGCGCCTTAAGTATGTTCATCTCGCCGGGATTCCAGTACATAACGTATCCGACAATCGAGTTGAGCAGTTCTTCCGTGCCCGTGGCTTCCCCGATTCGCACCTTTTCAATCAGCCGGCGCTCGCTGTCGTATGGGTAGTGCCGACTTATGCCGAACTTTTTGAACTCGTGTATCATTTCGCTTATGCGGCTCTGCTGTCTCGACCGCCGGCGCCGCCATTTTATCACCATAGGGTCCAGGTTCGTCACTTCATACAGGAGGATGAAGAGAAACTCCGCAGCGCTGTGTATCTTGCGGGACGATACCACCGGCAGTTCGTGTGCTGCTGTGATAATTTCATCCTCATCTACCCGGACTCCTCGCAGACGGTTCAGAATATCCTCATCCGTCTCGGGCCCCGGCTCCTCCCACAGGCATTTTCCGAAGAAGAGTCCGCCAAGCGGAACGTTGCGGTCCATAACGGGCACACACACAAGCACTATGCCCGCGTGACAGAGGCATATATATGGCTGTCCCGTCTCAAAGGCGATATTCAGGCTGCGCAGCCGGTCCTGAAGACAGCGATTCATTCCGCTCTTGGAGCCGCGAACAATCTCGCAGAACTGCGGGCAACAATCGGCGGAACACATCTGTTTTACGGCCCTGCCATCGAGCGTCAGCGTCTCCAGCCCCAGCCCAAAGTGTCTTCTGAAAACACTCTCGACCCTGCTGAACTGCCTGGCTGTAATCGCCTGCGCTAATGTCTTTTCTGTGTATTTTTGCCCGCTCATTCGCACATTCCCGTAACGGTTCCTTCTGTTCTGACAGCAGGAAAATTATACACTATCGCCTGCCATAAGTCAATTCCTGCTGCCGAAACATAATGTGCGTATCTGTTCGAAACTCCATATTGCAGCAAGCAACCCCCCTTTCATCCCGCCTATCAACGGCAGCCGACGCTATTCTGCTGTCATCAACGCCATACTTGCGGCAGCAGAAATATGCAACAATAATGCCATCTTTCTCCAATAAGGACTCAAAGGAGACAGGCCGAGTACCCTGCGTCAGATACTCACTTGTTGATATGCAGGATTTTGGCGCCGTCGAAACCGTTGAACCTTGTCGATGAAGCGATGCTGTACGCCCCTATATTTTCGGTGTAAAGGTAATCACCAATTTCCAGATTCCCCGGCAACTGCTCCGAAACGGAGACCTTGTCAAAACTGTCACAGGTGGGGCCTACAACGGCACAGACCTGCTTTTTGCCGCGCTTAACGGACTGGAAATTGGGAATCCAGTGATCGAAGACGACCCCGGAGAAGGTATGATACACGCCGTCGTTTATGTGGTAGAAGGTCTTGCCGTCCCTTCTTGCTTTTCCAATTATTTCCGAGACCAGTACCGCCGCGGTAGCGACGATAAATCTTCCCGGTTCTGCGATAATCTCAATATCGCGGGGGAACAGCCGGTCGCACTCGGCGCTTATCAGTTGCGCCAGCTTTTCAAACCTGGGGACCTGTGAGTCGTATGGGACGGGAAAACCGCCGCCGATATCGACTATCCTGAGATTGTATCCCTTCTTGCGGGAATACTGGAATATCTCGGATGTTATCTCAATCGCGGAGGTGTAATTGTCGAAATTGGTACACTGGCTTCCCACGTGAAAACTCAGCCCCTCGACCACCAGCCCCAAACCGAACGCCTGCTTTATCAAATTATAGGCGTCGCCGGGTTCCGCCCCGAATTTCGAGCTCATTTCCACCTGCGAGCCGGTATCGGGAACCTTCAGCCGCAGGACAAGCCCGGCGGTATTGCAGTATTGCCTGATTTTCCGCAGCTCATCCACGCTGTCGTATGTAACGAGCGGCCTGTAACGCCTGATTTTTCTCAGCGTGTCCCTGTCCTTTATCGTGTTTGAGAATATAATCCTGTCCCAGATATAGAAATCCTTGACCTTTTCTTCAAAGTGCCTGATGTATTCGTAAACCTGCATAAACTCATTGTAGGACGCCACGTCGAAGCTCGCTCCCTCGTTGAACAGCGTCTTGACTATCTCCTGATTTGAATTCGCCTTCACGGCATAGTAGGTCTGCACCCTCGGCAGGTTCTTTTTAAACTTACGATAGTTCTCCCTTACTTTATTATGGTCAATGATGAACAAGGGAGTTCCGTGTTTTTCTGCCAATTTAATAAACTGCGACTTCATATTCCCTCTGTTTTTCTTCAAGCGCCCAGCTCCCTGATAAGTGCGGAGAGTTTTTCGACCTCTTTGTTGTTCTCAAGATAGGACCTGGCCAGTTTCTCGTGCAGTTCCTTACCGCGGTAATACAACTTCTTTGGCTTTTTGGGCTTAGCGGCCTGGATGACATACGCGACCATCATCGGGAAGGCCGTTGTTACATCGAGATAGGCAGTAACGGTTTCTTCCAGTTTTGTGGGGTCTATTTTGCCCCAGCTCGCGGCCTCAGAGGGCGGAGCGCCGGACAGCCCGCCGGTGTCAGGTCTGGCGTCCGTGATGTTGATGTCGTAATCCTGACCCGCCTCCGGAATCATCAGGACTTCCTGAATCTGCGGTTCGGTCTGAAGCATAAAGTTCTTGGGGCTGCCGCCGCCGAGCAGAATCACGCCCGTTTTTCCATTTTCATATTTCTTGGCGTTCAGGATTATCGCGGTCGAATCATTGACATCGATGCTCGGATTGATTTTCAGCTTGAACAAGTCCTGCAGACCCTTTGCCTCCGCCAGAAGCTCGATGCCGGCGACGTTCATCCCGATTGTCGAGTCGCCCGGCGACGAGGTGAAAACAGGTATGCCAAGTCGATAAGCAGCGGCTAATATGCTCACCTGTCCAAGTTTGTTTTCCTTTTCGAGGTCGTCCAGGATTTTGCCGAGGTGATGATAAAACTCCCGCGTACCCATCTCTTTCTGGAATTCGGGCCTGATGAGAATCCGCCGCAGCCGCCTGTCGGTTTCCATTAAGACATCTTCGTAATCGAAGAGGATGTCATAGATTCTTGTTATGCCCTTGTCTCTCAAGTCCGCGTCATCAACGGTGTGGCTTCCCCTGAACATCGGCAGATTGAACGCATAGTGAATGTCGTGGTACATATTCGCGCCCGTTGCGGTAATCCAATCAACAAAGCCGTGATTCATCAGGGGGATAACAGCCGATGGCCCCAGCCCCGCAGGCGTCAACGCCCCGGCCAAGCTCAAGCCAATCGTTACATCATCCTTCGAATACCGGTCTCTCAGCAGATGACAGGCGGCCCGCAATCTTCCGCCGTTATAGGCGTCCATATTGTCTATCAGCTTGACAATATCCGTCGCCTTGTTAATCGGCGCCGGAGCAATCCGCTCGCCTGACAGATACTTCGCCTTGCCCGGGCAACCTGATTTTTGTTTTCCCATCTTCTTTTCCATACCTTCCACAGAATACGCAATGCACATCCTGGAAATTCGTTAAACAGATGGCCGGCATTCTAATCCGGCAGACGGCAAAAATCAATCTCGATGTTGCGAAGTGCCAGGTCGTAGCCCCTCCTGTATGAGCCGGGGTATTGAAGATGCTTCTGAAACCTGTCCCAAACACTATTATGCTCGAGCAGGAAGCCCACATCCCAAGATACAGCATCCATCCTAGGGCGAGGGATAAGTTTGATTGCCATGGGCAAAATGGCTATCGGTCCAAGAACTGGAAGCAAAATGTAACAGCCGGTTTGTGATAATCGAACCGTTTATGTTCTGCGATGACGATGGACTATCCGCCTTTTCGATAGATTCGCCATCTTATCGGAATCGTCCGAGCGATTGTGTCGGCAAAAACAATGCGAATTGAAAAATTTTTCTTATCGTAGATTGCGCTGCGACAAGGGGATAGGTTGATGGTCGAAAAAAGTTTGCGGAAATTTTCAATTTTGCCCTTTACACGTTATCAAATCGTCGATAAGTTGCCGATACGTTTTTTGCGGGTGCAACTCAATATCTGGTATAGTTCCCGCCAGGTTTACTATATGTAGTGTGGTTTTGACTTTCGCACGGAGGCGCAAAGATGTCTGGCAAATTCAGCCCTGAGAACCCTTTTAAGGTGGGCCGTTCTCAAGAGAGAGTCGCGGTTCGTAATGCTAATTCGACCGGCCTGAAGGTACAAACGTTCTTCTCAACGGCGGGCGTACACCCGTTCGACCAGGTTCAGTGGGAAAAACGCTCGGCCAAGATAACCAGCGATACCGGCGAGGTCATTTTTCAGCAGGACAACATCGAAGTGCCTGCATTTTGGAGCCAGTTGGCCACCAAGGTTGTCGCCAGCAAGTACTTCTACGGTGACATCCAAAGCGGCCAGAGGGAGCACTCCCTCAAGCAGCTCATCCACCGCGTCTGCCGAACGATTGCCGACCGCGGCATACGCGATGGCTACTTCGCAACAGATGAGGACGGCGAGAACTTCTACAACGAACTGACCTGGTTGTGCCTGAATCAGTACGGCGCATTCAACTCGCCGGTATGGTTCAACGTCGGGCTGTTCGACGTTTATGGCATCGCGGGCAGCAAGCACAATTACCGCTGGGACGCCGAAAAAGGGGAAGCAGTCCCCTGCGACAACTCCTACGAATACCCGCAGGCCTCCGCCTGCTTCATTCAATCCGTTAAGGACTCGATGGAAGACATAATGCGCCTTGCGACAAGCGAGGCGATGCTATTTAAGCACGGCTCCGGCACGGGTACGGACCTGTCAACGCTGCGAAGCGGCAAGGAGAAGCTTTCAGGCGGCGGCAAGCCATCGGGGCCGTTGAGCTTTATGCGGGTCTATGACCAGATTGCCGCGGTGATTAAATCGGGCGGCAAGACCCGCAGGGCCGCCAAAATGCAATCGCTCAAAGTCACACATCCCGATATCAGGGAGTTCATCACCGCAAAGGCCGAGGAAGAGAAAAAGGCCTGGACGCTGATAGACGCCGGCTACAGCGGCGACTACAACAATGAGGCCTACGGCAGCGTGATGTTCCAGAACTCAAATCTCTCGGTTCGGGTCTTCGACGAGTTTATGGAGGCGGTCGAGAAAGACGGCAGATGGTCAACATACGGCGTCACCAGCGGTCAGAAAATCGGGGAACATTCAGCCCGCGAACTGATGCAGCTAATTGCCGAAGGCACCCGGCTTTGCGGCGACCCCGGCATCCAGTACGACAGCACAATCAACCGCTGGCATACCTGTCCCAATTCGGGTCGAATCAACGCCTCCAATCCGTGCAGCGAGTATATGTTCATAGATGATTCGGCGTGCAATCTTGCCTCGCTTAACCTGATGAAGTTCCGCAGGGACGACGGGACATTTGACGTTGGTGCATTCAAGAAGGCCATCCGCGTATTCATTATTGCCCAGGAGATTTTAGTTGATAACGGCAGTTACCCCGACAAGGCGATTGCACGCAACAGCCACCTGTTCCGTGCGCTGGGCTTAGGTTACGCCAATCTTGGCTCGCTGATTATGTCGCTGGCCCTGCCTTATGACAGCGACCAGGCAAGGGCAATAGCGGGGGCGATAAGCGCGATTCTTACCGGCACAGCGTACACCGTCAGCGCTGAGATTGCATCGGTGAAGGGGCCTTTTGCAGAATTTGCGAAGAATTCTGAGCCGATGCTCAAGGTAATCAGTATGCACCGCCAGCACGCCTGCAATATCCCTGAGTCGCAGTGCCCTGATTACCTGCGAAATGCCGCCAAGGACGCCTGGGACGAGGCGTTCGACGCTGGCACAAAGAAGGGCTTTGGAAATGCACAGGTGACTGTGTTGGCCCCAACGGGGACTATCGGCTTTATGATGGATTGCAGCACAACCGGCATCGAGCCGGATATTGCGCTTGTCAAATACAAGCTGTTGGCCGGCGGCGGTATGCTCAAATTGGTCAACAATACCGTGCCAATGGCCCTTGAACGCCTCGGCTACAGCGCCGATGAAGTCAAGGCCATCACCGATTGCATAGACGCCAATGAGAGTATCGAAGGCGCCGACAAGCTCTCTGCCGAACACCTGCCAATTTTTGATTGCGCCTTCAAGCCGCGGAACGGCAAGCGATACATTCACTACAACGCGCATCTGAAAATGATGGCCGCCGTTCAGCCCTTCATTTCAGGCGCCATCAGCAAGACCATCAATCTATCTAAGGAGACGACAACCGAAGAGATTGCCGCCGCATATATTCAGGGCTGGAAAATGGGCCTCAAGGCGGTCGCTATGTACCGCGACGGCTCAAAACGCCTCCAGCCGGTCTCGACAAGCAAACACCGCGAGGAAAAGGCGAAGGCGGATGAGCCGCCTGCCAGACCTTACAGGCGACGTTTGCCCGATACACGCAAGAGTATTACACACAAGTTCTCGGTAACAGGACACGAGGGCTACCTGACGGTGGGGCTTTATGAGGATGGGCAGCCCGGTGAATTGTTCATCACTATGGCCAAGGAGGGCAGCACCGTCGGTGGCCTTATGGATGTAATCGGCACCTGTACTTCGATGGCTCTTCAGTACGGCGTGCCGTTAATCACACTTGTCGATAAATTCCGTCACGCCCGCTTCGAGCCGGCGGGTATGACCAGCAACCGCGACATCCCCTTTGCCAAGAGTTTGATTGACTACATCTTCTGCTGGATGGGCTGCCAGTTTATCCCCGGCTACGCCGAGGCCAATACACCCAACCGGACCGGCGCCGATAACAAGAACGTTACCACCGCCCGCCAGGTCGTAGAGAAGACAAAAGACCTTGCCCGCAAAATTGCGGAGGTCCGTGCCGAGGCCAAGCCCAGTGAGAAGGTTTTGCCCGCGAGCGCAGATGATGAGCAGGAACCATTGGGCATAAAGGAAATCAGCCGTCCCCGCTCAACCAAGAGCAGATTAGCCGGCCTTGTTGACCGTATCGGCGCACTTGTTTCCTCGCCTGTCGGTGATGAACCGACCGATGGCCCGCAGTCGGAAGCCGCCATTATGCAGCAGTTCAACGCCCAGTTCGAGCACTTCCAGGATGACGCCCCCGCCTGCGACGTCTGCGGCGCCATTACCGTCCGAAACGGCACCTGCTACAAGTGCTTCAACTGCGGAAACTCTATGGGCT
>CAYGVZ010000030.1:0-16037 GCA_964353475.1 uncultured Pirellulales bacterium
TTTGTACGGGAAACTCCTGCCGCAGCCAGATGGCCGAGGGCTGGGCAAGACATCTCAAAGGCGACTCGATAGAACCGTACTCCGGCGGCATCGAGACCCGGCCGCTCGACGCCCTCGCTGTCAAGGTAATGGCTGAGGCCGGCGTTGATATTTCGGGCTATCGCTCGAAGCACGTTAATGACCTCAAAGATATTGACTTCGATTATGTCATTACCGTCTGCGACCATGCCCACGAGCACTGCCCCATTTTCACCGGGAAAACCAAAATCATCCACATAGGTTTCGACGACCCGCCGCGGCTTGCCAAACAGGCCAAAAGCGAGCAGGAAATCCTCGCCATTTACCGCCGCGTCAGCGACGAAATCAAACAATTCATTCTCTCTCTGCCATGGTCGCTGCCATCAAGCGAGTAATCATTGACAATCTTTCACCCTGGTCGCTATAGTATCCTCAATACCGTGTGAAGTACGCAATACGCAAAACGCATTATGCAATACGAGGTTTATGATGGATCCTGCAATTTTCAAGGCATACGACATAAGGGGCATTTACGGCGACCAGCTAAACGAGGAAGACGCCTGGAAAATCGGCTGTGCCGCCGCCCGCTTCCTGCCATCCCTGCTTCACGGTTTCGATAGAGGTCAGGCCAAGGCGCGCACTATATGTGTGGGGCGCGATATGCGAACGCATAGTGAGCCGCTTGCCCAGGCGCTCATCAGCGGCATCACCGCGTCGGGCATTGGCGTTATTGACCTGGGGATGGTTGATACGCCTTATATTTATTTCGCTGTCAATCACCTCGGCGCCTGTGGCGGCATACAGGTCACCGCCTCGCACAACCCTGCCAAATATAACGGCTTCAAAATCTCAGGCCCCGGCGCCAAGCCGGTCGGTGAAGACACCGGCCTAAAGGACGTAAAACACATAGCGATGTCGCTGCTGCATACAAAAGGCAAGTCCACCGGCTCGGTCGAAAAACGCGACATCACCGCCGAGTATAAGCAACACGTCCTCAAATTCATCAGTCCCAGAATCAGGAAACTTAAAGTTGCAATCGACGCCTCCAACGGTATGGCCGGCAAAATGGTCCCTCTTGTCTTCGGCGACCTCCCGGTCAAAATCATTGACCTCAACTTCAAGCACGATGGGACCTTTAAGCACGAGCCGAATCCCCTCATCGAGGAAAACCTCGCCGAACTCAAAGCCGCCGTCGTCGATAATAAATGCGATTTTGGTTTTTGTTTCGACGGTGACGCCGACCGGCTGATGATGGTCGATGAAAAAGGCCAGACCGTCGGCTGCGACCTTATGACGGCGCTTATCGCCGCCTATTTTCTCAAAAAAGAACCCAAATCCACAATTGTCTATGACCTCCGCTCCAGCCGAGTTGTTGCCGAGGAAATAATCAAGAACGGCGGCACGCCAAGACGTGAACGCGTCGGGCACGCATTTATGAAAAAGGCGCTGCGCGACTCGCACGCCATTTTCGGCGGGGAACTATCCGGCCACTTCTACTACCGCGATAATTTCTGCGCCGACTCCGGCCTCATTACCCTCGCTATTATGCTTAATATCATCAGCGACGGCAAATCGGGCGTTAGTGCGATTATCAAGCCGCTCCGCAGGTACTTTCCCAGCGGCGAAATCAACTTCCAGGTCGATGACAAACAGGCCAGGATGGATGAACTTGCAAGACGTTACCGCGACGGTCAAATCGACCATTTGGACGGCGTGACAGTCGGCTACAAGGACTGGTGGTTCAACTGCCGGCCAAGCAACACCGAGCCGCTGCTGCGACTGAACATCGAGGCCAAATCGCAGGAACTGCTCGATGAGAAAATCCGCGAAATCCAGTCCGTTCTCGGCCCGCCTGTCCGCCACGAGAAACCACAAGCGGCCCCTGCGCCAGCGCCGCAAAAATCGAAAATAGTAAGTCGTAAATCTAAGACGAGGTAATCCTTATGGAAATCCACACTAAGACATTCCAGACGCCGAAAGGGCTTGTCGAAGGTGTCCAGACGAAGTGGCCTGGCTTCAGCATCCTCATCGTTACCGGCTCGAAGGGTTTTCTCGCCTGCCCTGCAATCGACGTCGATGCCTGCCAACGATATGGCGCTGCCGCCGCGATTGTTGAAAGCTCACCCGACAATCCTATCGGTACCCTTGACCGCTTCCCGAATCGTAAGATAACTAAGGTCAACGAGAACGCCCGTAAACTTGGCATCAAAGAAGGTATGCCCGTTACCGACGCCTTTGCCCTCATCGCCTGACGCCCTCGATTCTGAGATTGTTGGACCGATAAGCCCACAACTTTATCCGCCGCAGGTGGATTTATGCTGGTGGTCATAAACAAGCGTAAAGGAGTTGTAATTATGAGAACCCCTCACATTCTTATTGCTGCAATACTGACTGCCATTCTCGGCCTGCCTGCAATCGGACAAATGGAGCTGCCCCCGGGAGAAGACGACCTTATGCTGATTGGTCGCCCCGACCCCACGCTGGCCGGCATTGCCAACGTCCTCGTTGTTTTCACCCCAGACCACGAACCTAATCAGGCCGGGCTCAATTGGCAAGAGCTTCACACCAAGGTTGTGGCGCGGCTCAGCGAGGCCGGCCTCAAACCCCTGGCCGGAATAGCCGGCAACATCCTCGAGGTCCCCGAACTCCGCATCTCCGCCGAGATCACAGACCTGCCCGACCTGAACAGGTGCGTCATTCGAGTCGAAACCTCATTCGCACGCAAGATGGCCCTTCCCGACCAGGACCGCATCTATATCAAGGCCGAGGTCTGGAAAACGGAACCCCATACCCAGGTCGTATCCTCGCAGGACTTGCCCGACACTCTCGCCATGCTTGTCTTCGGCCAGGTTGACGCCTTCATCCACGCCTATATGGCGGCCAATCCGCCTGGTAAGCAGGGTGCGGATGCAAATACAACTGTTAATCCGCTGCCGACAGTCAGAGGAAAACGGGCCGCGGCGCCCGCCAAGACGCCTGATGCTGAATCGCAGTTTACCGCATCACGGAACTCCGAGGTTTTCCACAAGCCCGGCTGCCCGTCGGCTGTAAGAATCTCTGCCGAGAACCGCGTTACCTACAAGTCCCGCAATGACGCCATTGCCGCCGGCAAACGCCCCTGCAAACGATGCAATCCGTAGGGACTCTGCCGCAGGCAGAAGCACCGTCACATCGCGTAACTGTGCAGGCCGGGGAAGAGTTTGGACAGGTTCACCCACAGCAGGGTTATGACAATCACGGCCAGGCCGGCGATGACCCAGGTGCTATTGATGCGGGCGTGCTTCCTGCCGAACATATAGCGGAAATGGAAATATCCGACGAAGACAAGCCAGGATGCGAGCGACCAAAGTTCCTTGGGGTCCCAGCCCCACCAGTCGCCCCAGGCACGTTGTCCCCATACGCTGCCTAAGACAAGTCCCATTGTCAGTAACGGAAAGCCGGCACAAACCATCCGATATGTCGCATCCTCATCGTCTTGTGTCTTGCGCATCATCTGCATCCCCGCCTGCACGCCTGCCTTTGCCATAAGAACGTAGGACAGTATATATATAAAGACGTGCGGGGCGAAAAGCGGGCTTTGCAGTGCGGGAGGCAACTGCTGCGGCTGCGCATTAAACACAAAACCGGCGGGCAGAAGGACAATTGCGCCAATCAGCATATCCGCTGTATCTGTTGTTACGTGCAGGGTGCGCCTGCACAGCAGTGAAATCGGGTAAATCAGGGCGCCAAGGCACAGGAAAACCTCGAAGAGGTTCTGCATAGGGATATGCCGTACGTCGAGCCAGCGATAGACAACAGCGGCGACGGCAGCGACAAAGCCCGTAAAGTAGAATATCCCTGCCGCGCGACGTTTTGACAGCAGCATCGCCGCCAGTGCGATGAGGTATGTCCCCATCGCCGCGTATATTAACAATCCCTGTATCGTCCATTTAATGTGCATTGTGGGCGACTGCGGTTTTACGAAGAAGTTTTCTAATCCACAAATGCCAGAATAAGCCGGCGCATAACGCCGCATATCCGGCATATACACAGTTCAGCCCGCTGAGCGATACGACCTGAAGCACCGTGTATTGTCCGGCTTCCTTGTCCCAATCGTGCTGATAGAAGCCGTAACCGGCAAAATGCAGGGGGTGATTG
This sequence comes from uncultured Pirellulales bacterium, assembly GCA_964353475.1. Classification (GTDB taxonomy): domain Bacteria; phylum Planctomycetota; class Phycisphaerae; order Sedimentisphaerales; family Anaerobacaceae; genus CAYGVZ01. Next base: position 4,156 of record CAYGVZ010000030.1, read on the forward strand.
ACCTCGATAGTTTTTCTGGCGACCGGCTGACCGTCTTTGATTACTTCAATTTCGCTTATGTAGTCGCGGATTGTGAGATAATAGCTAAGCTGAAACCTGTCGCCGGGCGCCGCGTGGCCTGCGAATCGTTCAAAGACATATTTGGTCGTTGTCTGGCCATCTGGACCCTTGAGAAGGACTTCGACTGCCGGATTCTCAGCGGCTCCCGGCGTATCGACGGCGGTCCTGGCGTTCCCGTCGATTGTGATTTTGAAGTTTCTGTAGGTCTTGACGATGGTCACACTGCCGTAATCGTCGCCCAAGAAAAACTCCTGCCCTTCCTTAGCCGGTATTCTGAAGCCGACCCCGTCGCCCGTTTCAATCTGCAGGGTGCCGGGTTCGTAATACTCGATGCGAAAATCACTGAGCCGGACGGAAAAGGGCAGTTCCGCAACCTCGCCGGCGTCGTCAAGTACCACCCGATTCTCCGTTTTACCCTCATAAACAGCAAGCTGCCCTCTTGGGATTTTGTCGATTCCGAGCAGTGTCTTGCGGATGCGGTGGGCGGGTTGGGAGCCCCACAGGCCGCCCGCCAGAATGAGGACACAGCCGATGTGTATCAACAGCAGCGAAGGCACACGCAATAATCGCGGAAACGCGCCAATCGCAGTTATCAGCAACAGTCCGAAAGTTATCCAGTAAACCGCCAGCGGCAGCGAGTTGAAGAATTGGCGGGCGGTGTCCGCACCGAGAAATGCGCCGTAAATCGAAAACAGTACGAGTAAAATGATGACGGTCAGCGCCGCCCACAGGGCGGCTCGTCTTATCCCGTTTATGGCTGGCGTAACATTCATTTGGTCGGCCGGATTATGGCAGAAATGACGCCGATTGCAAGCATGCCTCGGCTGTATTACACTATTGCCAGCGTTTCCTGCATATGTTTTTAGTTGGCGGCGGTCGAATGAAGCTTGTACTACATAGTATCACGCACCATAAATGCCCGATTGAGCAGCGGGAGAAGGTCTCGCTGGATGAAATACAGAGGCGGGCTTTACTGAAGAAGCTGCGGAGCGCCGACTGTATCAGTGAGGCGGTGATTCTGCAGACCTGCAACCGCACCGAGATTTACCTGTACGCCGGAAAAAACTGCGACACGTCTGCACTGCTCGCCGCTCTTATCAGAGAGGCCGGCCCCGATGCCTTTGAACCCTGGCGCAAATACGCCCGTCTTCTGGTCGGCGTCGGAGTAGTGCGGCATCTGTTCGAGGTGGCGGGGGGGCTTGATTCACAGATGTTGGGCGAAAGCCAGGTTCTCGCGCAGGTCAAGGCCGCCTATACCGAGTCGCTTGAGGCGGGAATGAGCAGGTACCTGTTCCATCGTTTGTTCCACACCGCCTTTCGAGCGGGCAAGGCCGTGCGGTCACAAACAAGCATCAACTGCGGCGCGGTCTCTATCAGTTTGGCTGCGGTCGAGCTTGCCGCGCACAAAATCGACCTGACGAATGCTACCGCTATGGTAATCGGTGCAGGCGAAAACGCAGCCCTTGCCGCCAGGTATCTGCACAAATCAAACGTATCAGACCTGATTATTGCAAACCGCAACAAGAACAAGGCCGAGGCGCTCTGCTGCCGCCTCAAGGCAGGCCGGTCAATCGGCCTTGCCGACATACCAGAGGAGCTGGGCGATGTTGACCTGGTAGTGGCTTCGACCGGCTCGCAGCAGCCGGTCCTGACATACCGCTCGGTCAGGGCAGCGATTGCACGTCGCAAGAGGCCTCTGCTTATGATTGACATCGCCGTCCCCAGGGACATCGAGGCGAAAGTCGCTGATTTTAAATGCGTTACGCTGGTCAATATTGACGACCTGAACAAGCAAATCGAGGCCAACAGGGCCAAGCGCAGCCGGCAGATACCAAAGGCCCGCAGGATTGTCGGCAAGTTTGTCGCGCAGTTCGGGCGATGGCAGCAGTCCCTTGATGTGGTCCCGGTTATCGCACGGCTGTCGCAAAAAGCCGATGAACTGGCTAAGGCCGAAGCGAGGCGCTATGCGAAGGATTTTGCAAAAGACGGCCGCCAGAAGCTGGAGATATTTGCGCGGTCGCTGGCCAAAAAGCTCCTCCACGGCCCCATAGCATTTCTCAAATCCGATGAGAAAGACGAGCCGACCATTGAGCAGGCGGAGGCGGCCGATATGGTCGCCAGGATGTTTCTTTCGCAGCAGGACAGGCGACGCAAATGAAAAAGGTCCTCACCGTCGCAAGTCGTGCGGGAGAGTTGGCGATTGCTCAGACCGAAATTGTTTGTGCCGCACTGAGAAAGGCGGTCCCCGGCGTTGAGGTTGCCATAAAGAAAATTGCCACGGCTGGCGACCGCGACAGGCGCACGACCTTGTGGGAGCTTAAAGAGACGGGTTTCTTCACGTCGCAGCTCGAAGATGCGCTGCTTGCCGGGCAGGCCGATTTTGCGGTTCACAGTTTCAAGGATTTGCCGACAAAGCAGCGAGATGGCCTGACCATTGCCGCCGTCTGCGACAGGAAATTCCCCGAAGATTGCCTCGTGTCGTCAAAGCGAATCGGGACAATCGACCAGTTGCCCAAAGGCGCAAAGATAGGGACATCGAGCTTGCGACGGCTCGTCCAGATAAAACGCCTGCGTCCCGACGTTGTCTGCCTGCCGACAAGAGGCAACGTTGCTACGCGCCTGCGAAAACTCCGCGCCGGGCAGTTTGACGCAATTATCCTCGCCCGCGCAGGCCTCGAACGCCTCGGCCTTGCCAACGAAATTTCAATGTGTTTTGACCCCTCGGATTTTATCCCCGCACCTGCACAGGGCGCCCTTGCAGTGCAGGCGAGGACAGACGACCCCGACCTTATAAAACTTCTTGCCGTCATTGATGACCGCAACGCGCGGCTGGCCGCCTTTGCCGAACGCGCCGTTTTTACTGCGCTCAACTGCGGCTGCCACGCCCCCGCGGGCGCATTCGCTGTAATTTCCGCCGATGCCATTACCATTTCCGCTTTTCTCTGCGACCCCGCCGGGCAGAACTTTATCCGCCGCCGGCTCTCCGGCTCAATCGCCAACGCAGACCGGCTTGCCCGGCAAATCGCAGCCGATATTCTGGATAACAGGCCGGCGTAGCAATTCTTAGAAACCATCCCAAAAGGGACATTCTTGCGCCCGAGGAGCAATTGAAAAATGATGCAGGGTGTGTTATAATGTAATTATGAGCCCGACGGTCTTCAGGTATAAGAACTATCGCTTTCTATTCTTCTCCCGCGAGGAGACGAGGCCTCATATTCACGTCGCCTCGCCGGATGGAGAGGCGAAATTCTGGATAACACCGCAGGTCGTGTTGGCCAGGAATGCGGGGTTGTCGAAAAGGCAAATTGAGGAACTGAAAAAAGTCATTGAGGCGCGCAAAAATGAAATCGAAATCGCGTGGAAAAAGCACTTTGGCAGTTGAAGTTACGCATATAGATTCGCGCGGCTTCTGGCTTTACGCCAAGGGCAGTGAGTATTTTCTGTCCTACGACGAATACCCCTGGTTCAAAAACACAAAACTGAAAGAAATCCTGAACGTTCGGCTGCTTCACGATTATCACCTTTATTGGCCCGACCTTGATATTGACCTTGAACTCGACTGCATCGCCAGCCCCGACTGCTACCCGCTCAAATACAAGTGAACAAGTTGCCGCTGGGTCAGATTCACTTCGTGTCACGTTTTTGCTGCTATGATTCGCTGCAAGCTGTGTATGAAAATGGCAAAATGCCTTGATGAGAACAAGACCGCCAAATATGGGTGAATTTCTGCCGACGACGGCGGATGAGGTTCGGCAGCGCGGGTGGGAACAGCCGGACATCATCTTGATTACGGGCGATGGGTATGTTGACCACCCGTCATTCGGCGTTGCGCTGATTGGCAGGTGGCTGGATAAGCACGGCTATCGCGTGGCGATACTGGCTCAGCCGGACTGGCGAGGCGTGGAGACGTTTCGGTCGCTGGGCAGGCCGCGACTATTTTGGGGGATAACAAGCGGGTGCATCGACTCGCGGCTGAACGACTACGCCTCGATGGGCAACCGGCGAAAGGAAGACCTCTACAGCCCCGGCGGGAAAACCGGCCTGCGACCCGAACGGCCGTTGCTGGCCTACGCTGCTAGGGCGCGGCAGGCATATCCCGATGTGCCAATCATTTTGGGCGGGCTGGAGGCGTCTCTGCGCCGGCTTGTCCATTACGACTATATAGAGGACAAACTCAAACGGTCGGTGCTGATTGACGCCAAGGCCGATTTGCTGGTCTTTGGTATGGCTGAGCCGACTATCCTTGAGATAGCCTGGCGGCTCGATTCCGGCCAATCCGTCGAACAGTTGACCGATATTCCCGGCACGGCATATCCTGTTACGAAGTCAACGACAGTTCCTGACGAAGCGGTTCGTCTTCCGGCGCTGTCACAGCAGCAGGCCGATAGCGCACTTGTGATGACCGCACAGGTTGAGTATCAAAAACAGGCGCATCCTCGCGGCAGGGCGGTAGTGCAGGAACAAAACCCAGGGATGATTGTCGTTTTGCCGCCTGCGAGGGCGCTAACGACCGCTGAGATGGACGCGGTCTATGATTTGCCGTTTACGCGCAAGTGGCATCCGATGTACGACCGGCAGGGGGGCATACCCGCGATGAACCCGATTCAATTCTCGATAACCGCCCATCGCGGGTGTTTCGGCGGGTGCAACTTCTGCTCGCTCTATTTTCACCAGGGAAAGCATATATCCTGCCGGTCAGTCGATTCGATATTGAATGAAGCCGACGAAATCGCCGGCCATCCCCAGTTTCGCGGGACGATTAGCGATATCGGCGGGCCTACCGCCAATATGTACGGTATGCGGTGCAGCAGGGAAAACCCCTGCAATCGCGCGAGCTGCCTGTTTCCATCGCCGTGCAGACATTTGAGGGCCGACTATGGGCCGCTGTTGAAGCTGATGGGCGCGATTCTAAAATGGAAGCAGGGCCATCGCAGGAAAATCAACGTTTACATCGCGTCCGGCGTCCGGCACGATTTGGCGCTCGCAAACGATGAATATATCGACATTTTGGCTCGGCATTTTGTGGGAGGGCATCTGAAGATTGCGCCGGAGCATAATTGTCCGGGCGTGCTGGGGTTGATGGGTAAGCCGGGTTTTGAACTGTACGAAGAATTTGAATCGCGTTTTGCAGCGGCGTCTAAAAAAGCGGGCAAGGAGCAGTATCTTGTGCCGTATTTCATAACCGCCCACCCCGGCTGCACCGCCGACGACGCCGTTGCCCTGGCGGAGTATCTGATTTCCCGCGGGTTGCGCCTGCGGCAGGTTCAGGACTTTGTCCCTGTTCCCTTGACGCTTTCGGCTGCGATGTTCGTCTCGGCTCTCGATGCAAACGGCAAGAAAATTTATGTCCCTCGCGGCAGAGGCGAAAAGCGGTTACAGGCGGCCTTAGTGCACTATTACAGGCCGGGTAATGAGAAGGTTGTTTCCGGTTTGCTCCGTGCAAAAGGCAAGACGGCCCTGTTGACCAAAATCAGACGTATTACACAAAAGCGCGGCGAGCGAGAGGCCGCCGGCTGGGATGGTTGAGTTTGCGTATTGCGTGGTGCGTTACCACGCTGAGAGCGGCGAGTTATTGTTCCTTCAGCGCCTCGATAAGAGCGAGAACATTCTCCACGGGGACATCTGCAGGTATGCGATGCGTGGGTCCGGCAATATATCCTCCGCCTTCGCCCATAATCTCAATCGTGTCTTTGACGATGCGCTTCAGTTCATCCGGCCTGACAAAAGGCATCGCCTGCTGTGTGCTTATCGCCCCCCAAAACGCGAGGTCTCTCCCAAATTCGCGTTTTAATTTCTTGAGGTCATACACCTCCGGCTGAACCGTCTGATATACATCAAGCCCAATGTCCACCAGGTCGGGCAATATCGCACCTATGTTGCCGCACGAGTGCAGCGCGACGACCTTGCCTGCCGCTTTGACCCCTGCAAACATCTTGGCAAGTCGCGGCTTGAAAAACCGCCGCCAGACCTCCGGACTCATCAATAGTCCCTGCTGGCTCCCATAATCATCGCCGAAGTAAAATCCGTCAATCTTGTGTTGCGCTGCCGTTTCAATAATGGCCAGATTGTAATCAAGAATCTTTTCTAACAATTCCTCCACGAACGCTGGCTCCAGGCATAAGTCCATTAGACAGTTCTCCATCCCGCGCAGCGACCACGCACGCTCAAACAGTGTTGTCCCTATCTTGCCGAACTTGAACGTGTCCCTGCCCCTGCCCAGGGCCTTTTCCGTAACCTTTTTCACTTCCCCGGCAGGGGGGACGGGGAATTTGTAGGCCGCTACTGTCGGCTCTTTCAATATCACGCCCTCGATAATACCGATGTCCTTATCCAGTCCGCTACGGTCCCAGGCCACCCCAAACTCATCCTGCCAAAGGCCCGCTCCTGTTTCTCTGCCGCCGATGTTATAGCTGATTTTCTCAATGTGATTGCCCGCGAAATCAAAAAACTCATTCTCCTTTATCCCGAGGTGTTCACAGACCTTCTTTGCTTCCCCGGTGGTCAGTTCTATATTCCACGGGACAGTATCTGTGCGTTTGTGCCTGATTGTTTCTTCTACTCTTTCTTTCCTTGTCATCCGCCCAATTATCAGTAATCAATAACCAACAATCAATATCCAATGCTCACGCACCTGCAGATAGAATTTGATTTATCTTGCATATCCGGTATACTTTCTGTTGGGTTAGCAAAGCAAAAGGAGTGAAAATATTCCGAGGGCAGTAAAGAAATCTCGGTTGTTTCGGAGTCTCACCGGAATTGCGGTTGGCGCTGTGGTCTTGCTCATAGGTGCCGATATCGCCGTTGACTGCTGGCGTCGCTGGACCGGCCCCCAAGCCCAGCGCTCCTTTGATACTGCGCTGGAGGGTGTGAATTTACTCCGAGTAAGTACAACGGCGGACTACAAAGGAGAACCTGCGACTCTGGGCGAGATCACCGAGACAAAAGCAATCAAAGAGTTGTTCCAAAACATCAAGTTTGCTCCGCTTGTACCTGGGGCTAGGTGCGCGTGCCATGGTGATATCATCTTTGAGTTTTGTAGGGAAGGGAACATGGTTCTCCGGTTTAGTTTCCACGGCAAACGAAACATTCGCTGGGAACAGTGGCCAAGCGATATTAAGCTGACAAAGCAAAGTGCAGCATACTTGGTGCGCTGGATATCAGCTAATGTGCATAACAAGGAATTCCTGAGAGAATTCAACTATGATGCAAACGATTCTTAGCGCTTGTCTATGAGAGTTCTTGTCTATGGCGCCGGTTCTGTTGGTTTGGGTCTTGCGAGCTGTCTTTTGAAAGGCAGGGTTGAGGTCTGTTTGGTTGCAAGGCCGAATACGGTCCGCGCGCTGCGCAAGTCGGGCCTGGTTCGCACGGGCATCTTTGGGCGTTTTCACGCCAAACCCGACGCATTTGTGGCATACGAATCGCTGGCCGAAGTCCAGGGTCAGACGTATGATTACATTCTCGTCTGCACAAAGTCGTTTGATTCTGCTGTTGCCGCGCAGGACCTGGCGCGGCACAAAGAGTTGTTCGCTGAGGGTACGAGGATTGTGCTGTGCCAGAACGGCTGGGGCAACGCTGGTGTTTTCGCAGAATATTTTGATAAGCCTCGCATCTATAATGCCCGCGTCATTACCGGCTTTACTCGGCGCAAGCCCAACGAGGTTGAAATCACCGTTCACGCCGATGCAATCCATATCGGCTCTCTCTCTGGTGGGGACATCGGCTGTTTGTCGCCTTTGTGCAAGGCAATCGCCGACGGCGGCATACCTTGTGAAACAACTGATTCAATTGAGAAAGACCTGTGGGCGAAGATGCTCTACAACTGTGCGCTTAATCCGTTGGGAGCAATTCTCGACGTCCCTTATGGCAGGTTAGCCGAAAACCAATATACTGCGGATTTGATGAACTGTATTACCGAGGAGGTGTTTGCTGTTATGACCGCCTCGGGTTTCAAGACCCACTGGCCGAGCGCCGCCGAGTTTCTCAAGGTCTTTTATGCCCGCCTTGTCCCCGATACGGCGGAGCACAGGTCATCGACCCTGCAGGATATTGTAGCCGGCAGGAAAACCGAAATCGAGGCCCTTACCGGCGAGGTGTTGCGGTTGGCCCTGCGGTACAGCATCCCCGTTCCCTACAACCGCGCGATTTATAACCTTGTCAAATCCCTCGAAACCGCGCTTTCTTAGAGTGCCTGACAAGGGGGAGTTGGCCCGTTGAGCCGACTCGAAGAAAGCCCGGCAACCCAGGCACGAGCATAAATGGTTCCCTTACGCGCCTTCCCACGCCAAATAGTATTGCTCCGCAGCCCGCTTTTTGCTACAATAACTGGCGGTGCAACGGGTTACGCCCCGTTTGACCATATTTCACACCGGCTAGCGCAAATGCTCTTGTATTATTCTGGAGGCAGGTGGATGGACGTGCGAAAACTCCGGTTTACGGCTCTGGCGTCAGGCATTTTGCTCCCTCTTTTCATTGCATCAGTCAGCGCTCAACCTTGCCCTTTGGGCGACCTCAACGGGGACTGCAAGGTTGGGTTGCAGGACCTTGAGATGTTCGCCGAGCAGTGGCTGGATATAACGGAGTGTTCAGGCCCCGGCTGCGCCGATTTCGACGACACAAGCAGGGTGGATGGCGCGGACCTTGCCCTGTTGGCCGACAACTGGCTCATCGACGCGAGGGATTTTTCGCTCGTAATCAGCGAGTTTATGGCCATAAACGACTCGAACTTCTCAACGATTTACACGATTGGCGGGGAGCGGAAGTACCCGGACTGGGTCGAGATTCACAATCCCAACGACGTCAGTGTTTCGCTCGATGGGGTATATCTGACAGACGATGTGGATACGCTGACAAAGTGGCGGTTTCCGAATGGTCTTGTCATCGAACCAAACGGTTATATTGTGGTTTGCGCTACGAACCTGGATTTCCAGGACCCGTGCGGGTACTGGCACACGAATTTCAAGTTAGACGGCGGGGGCGATTACCTTGCCATAGTCGCGCCTGACGGCCAGACGATTCTTCATGAATATTATCCCGGTTATCCGGCGCAGGTCGAGGATATTTCTTACGGGCTTTACCAGGGCGAGGAGCGGTATTTTTCTACAGCGACTCCCGGCAGGGAGAACACCAACGCCTATCTGGGTCTCGTTGATGACCCCGATTTCAGCCACGACCGTGGTTTTTACGCAATGGATTTCAACGTTGCGATTGCCTGCGATACCAGCGGCGCCACAATACGCTATACGCTTGACGGCAGCGCGCCCAGTGCGACCTGGGGGACGGTCTATGCCGCGCCTCTCCATATCACGACTACCACGTGCCTGCGCGCGGTTGCAGTAAAGGCGGGCTACAAGCCGAGCGATGTTAAGACGCATACCTACATCTTTACCAGCGGCGTGATAAATCAGTCCAACAACCAGACCGCCCGCGGTATGCCCGCCAACTGGGTGAGGGAGGACGGGTGGAGCAGAACGGCTGATTACGGGATGGACCCGGAGATTGTTACTAATCCTGCATACAGCGGCCTGATGGACCAGTGTCTTAAATCCATTCCCACCCTCTCGATTGTGATGGACCCGAACGACCTGTTCAGCCGTTATCGTGGTATTTACTCGAATTCGAGTCAACGTCACGCCCCGCCGACGGAGGATTGGGAACGCGCCTGTTCGGCTGAACTGTTCGATGTAAACGGCACGGAGAATCTCCAAATCAATTGCGCCATCCGCGCGCACGGCGACCTTGCGCGAAGCGAGAGCGCCAACATCAAGAACCCCCTCCGGCTGCTGTTCAAGGGCGATTACGGGCCGGGCCAACTTACATACCCGTTCTTCAAGGGCAGCGACCAGGACAGTTACAACACGATTGTCCTTCGCGCTCTGTTCGGCGAATCCTGGATAACGGGTTCAAGCAGGGCTTCTTTCCTTCATAACCGTTTCAGCCACAATATGTTCGCGGGCACAGGCCGGGTCGCACCGGAAGGCAGACACGTCCACTTGTATCTCAACGGCGTCTATTGGGGCATATACAATCCTGAAGAGCGTCCTGATGATGATTTCTCGTTGAACCATTTCGGCGGCGACGACAAAGACCAATGGGACGTTATAAAAGGCGGGTGTGTGTGGGTCCCCAGTTATTGTGACTGGCAGGGCGTCCTGCAATCAGGAAGCAAGGCCGCCTACGACGCTATGATGGCTCTTGTCCCATCGTTCAGCGGCCCAGCCGACCAGGCACATACGCTCAGCGATTCCGCTTATCAGCAACTGTGCCAGTATCTCGATATGGAGCAGTTCATTGACTATCTGATTATCAATATGTACGTCCACAGCTACGACTGGCCGCAGAAGAACTGGTACTGCACCGCTTTACGAGACCTCAATAATCCGGCAGGACCGCCCATCCAGAAATTCCGCCACTTCACCTGGGATATGGAAAACAATATGGGCTGGCACGACCAGAACCTCACGAAGGTCGGCGACAACGACTATACGAAAATGGGGCCGGGGCGCATCCACAAGGCCATTCGCCTGCGCAAGGATTACCAGCGTCTGTTCGGCGACCGCGTACACAAGCATTTCTTCAACGACGGCGGTCTGCTCACCGCCAAGAACAGCGCTCGTTTCCAGCCCATTTACGAGGAGCTTTACAACGCGATAATCGCTGAGTCCGCCCGCTGGGGCGACTACTATCAGGATTTTCAAGGCGGCTCAACCCTCTTTACGCGTAACGACCACTGGCTGCCTGAAATGGATTATATAAACGGCGATGGAGGCAATATCTCCTCGATTTCGTATATCGCCGCGCGCAACAACATTCTGGTCAATCAGTTCAAAGGCAGCAACCTGTATCCTTCTGTTGCCGCGCCGGTGTTCAACGTAAACGGCTCTTACAAGCACGGCGGTTATATCTCTGCGACAGACCAGATTTCGATGACCGCCTCGGCGGGGACAATATATTACACGCTCGACGGCAACGATGTAGTCACGTCTTTGCCGCCCGGCGGACCCGGCGAACCAAATACCACTATTCTCGTTACTGAGCCGGCGGCGAAGAAAGTGTGGGTGCCGACCAGCGACATCGGCACGACCTGGCGAGGCAGCAGCGAACCATATAATGACTCCGGCTGGAGAAGCGGCACAGGCGGAGTCGGCTACGACAGAGATACTACCTACGACCCTTACATCAGCATAGACGTCGAGCCGAATATGTATAACAAGATGGGCAGTTGCTACATCCGCATTCCTTTCAACGTCGATGGCGGCCAACTTGGCGGCTACACCTCCCTTAAGCTGCGAGTGCGTTACGATGATGGCTTCGTCGCCTTCATTAACGGCTCGGAGGTTACCAGCGCCAATCCGCCCCCGACCCTTGTATGGAACTCCAATGCCTCAACCACTCACGATGACTCGCTGGCGGTGCAGCTCGCGGACTTCTCAATAACAAGTCATCTCAACAAGCTGCACGCAGGCAGCAATGTTCTGGCTATCCACGGGCTGAACCAGTCAAACGGCAGTTCGGACTTTCTGATTTCCGTCCAGCTTGAGGCCTCTACCGAGCCACCATACGAGCCAAACGTCTCGCCCAGCGCGATACAATACACGGCGCCTTTCACCATCGACCGCGCCAGGCCCATCAAGGCCCGCGCGCTTAGCGCCGGGCAGTGGAGCGCGTTGAATGATGCGACATACGTTGTTGGGCCGGTCGTTAGCGCTCTGCGTGTCAGCGAGGTTATGTACAATCCGCCGGACGGCAATAGCGAATACATTGAGCTGAGGAACATTTCCGGCTCGGCGGTGAATCTGAATCTTGTCAAGTTCAGCAAGGGCATT
>CAYGVZ010000031.1:0-15740 GCA_964353475.1 uncultured Pirellulales bacterium
CCCCTGGGCATTTGCCCTCACCTCTTCTTCAGCGCGCGCTATCACCCCCTCGTACGCCTGTATCTGCGCCTTCTCTCTTGCCTTCTCTTCCGTTCTTGCCAGTTTCTCAGTCCTGGCCTGCTCTTTTGCGGCGGCCTTTGCCTCGGCTCTTGCCAGCTTGTCAGCCAGCGCCTTTGCCTTGGCCTCCGCTTTGGCTTTATCTTTCGCCTTTCCTGCATTAAAGCAGGGAACGAGCGGATGGTGCGGCCAGTGTTTTTCGCCGCAGATGCTACAAGTAGGGACAAACTTTTCCTCGCCGTTTGATTGTCCCGAGCCGACTTTTTCTCTGTCTCTGCCGAACATCACAAAGCCGTAAACAAAACCGTTTTCCGCGTCTTCTCTCAACCGCTGTCGCGGGCCAGAAGTGAAATCCATTTCGACTCCTCCGGCATAATGCCCTTCTACCAATTCCGCGTTATTATTTCAAGCTGAAAAGATTTTATAGGACGTTACGTCAGGCAGGGCAGGCGATGTCTATAACAATACGAAGTGTATGAACGGAATGGAATCCCGTATGGATGGCTTGCCGGGGCGTAGTTCGCCGCACCGTCTTATTCAAATCAGCTCGGCTTCGTCCCCAAGGGACTATGCCGTAGCAGTCCTCATTCGCCACAAAGCGGCGAACGAAGACTGGGCGGTACAGGACTTGAACCTGTGACCCCCAGCGTGTCGAGCTGGTGCTCTAGCCAACTGAGCTAACCGCCCTCGGTCGCTAATATAGTAGCAGCAGCAGGCGAAAAATCAAAGGGTTTGTGGTGAAATTCCAGGCATAGTCCTTCGCGGCTTTACGCGAAGAATGCCTGCCGCGGCGTAGTCGCAGACGAAGCCGGGCCGCATTATTACGCTGAAAACAAAGATTCGGTTAGATTCGGTCGGTTTTGGGACGGGTGGGGGGTAAAAGCGGGTTTTTGCACCAAAAACGAGGTTTCGGAGTGTAAGAAGCGGTTAGATTCGGTTAGATTCGGTCGGCCCGACCGAATGTTGACAGCTAAGCACATTTCATAGAGAATGTGCATGTAATCTTTTGGCGTTTTTCGGATCTGCGCTCGGCTGTGAGCCGAGCTTGAAAATTGGCTTTGTTTTGCATAATTACACTCTGCCAGCAAGAAGAGTGTGGGCAAGATGGGCACCCGGCTTCGTGGCCAAGCCACTTCGCCGCGGCAAGCGGAGGACGGAAGACAGAGGGCGGAGAATTCCGAATGTCGAACGCTGAATGCTTCATACTATGCTCACTTTCTCATTGTTCGCTGGGGATTATACAATTGGGGATGTTTGGTGTCAAGTGAAATCTTTGGTACCAGCCACAGAGAACACAGAGGCCACAGAGTTTTTTCCTAAGACACGGATTTACACTGATTCACACTGTTTTTTTACCACCGAGAACACGAAGGGACACGAAGATTTGATAAGGGAAACTTATACTGAGCGGTTTTCGAGTTATCGGGCATACCTCGCCAGCCCGCTTTGGCTATTATCCTTTGAAGAAACTTAGGGAGAGAGAGTTGTGGTTAGGAACACTCAAATCACAGCAAGGGATAATAACCGTGATGCTGAATTACTTCATTCTCTTTGCTGCCTAGCATCTATCTGCCACTTAGGTTGCGGAATACAGTGGAAGTAATTTAGATGTTGTTCGGCCTACTGTTGTAGCCGATGGCGCATATTTCCATTATCGTGGTTTCCACTGGGTAGTTTGGATGTAGCGGTAATTTTTGTCTATTATTAATTGCATTAAAAAGGAAGGTTCGGGCCTGATCTTTTTGTTCAAATTCATTCCAGGCATCTTTCAAACCGCGCCAGAACAATTCGTAGTGCCCGACTCCAGTGGCTTCATTGTCCATGACAATAAAGAGTTTCGGGAACAGGAAGTGGCACATCTTTGAAGCAAATACTGGCGTTTTTGATGATTTTATCGTAAAGGCGATGCCGAAAAGTTGATCGATGTCCACCCAGTGTAAATTTGTGATGCAAGGTTCTCCTGCTGAAATTAGTCTCTCGTATTGCTGTGAAATTTGATTAAGCTGCTCCCTGCCGCGTTCGCGTATCAGATCGATTGTGCATCCCCGACCCCGAGTCGCCTTCCACTTATACAACCGTTTCACGGTAGCCTCCCACCACGTCTTGGTTACACCTTGTGCTCTGGCCTCATAGATATCATGGTATTCCTTGTTGTGAACATCAACATCGTTGGGCCATATTTGCTTTCGACGCTCAAGTCCTCTTCGGAGATTCTCAAGAGTAATAATCATGCTCATACCTCTTGATAAAACTATAAATTTATCTACCGGACGGCAATGTTGACGGACAAAGGTGTGATTCTATGCTCCCGGCCGTTAAGGTGGCAGTATATCGTCAAATTGCGAAAGAATACAAGCTTTTTTCGTGAGCTTTGATTTCTCATCCGATGCAATGAGGGAGATACAGACATTTCTCAAGAAGACGGGCAGAATCATCCAGCCAATCACCGTAAAAGATATCCTCGACGAGCAGGTTGTGTAGCGCTCCCCGTTAAACAACAAAAAAACAGGAATTATGTAAGATGATGAACGACGGTTGCTGACCCTTGTTTTCCCCAATAGCAATAGTTAGCCCACTTTCTATGTGGTTTACACAACGAACAAGCCGATAATACATTTACTTTTATAGGAGTGGAATAATATGTGGCATCGCGGGGCAAAAGGCAAGAAGAAGGAGAAGAAAATGAAAAAGGCAAGAATTTTGACAGTGATTGTGTGTGTGATGGCGGTAGTGAATGTTGCCTCGGCAGATTTGGTACAGGGAATCAACATTGATTTTGTAACCATCGGCAATGCGGGCAATGGTGGAGAGTTATCTGGAGCAGGAGCTGGCGGTTTTGGTCCTGACCGTGTCTGCGGTGCTGTTAACTATACCTATTGTATGGGAAGGTACGAAGTAACAAATGCTCAATACTGTGAATTCCTAAAAGCTGTGGCATCCAGCGATACTTACAGCCTTTATCACCCAAATATGGGCGGTACCCATGGTGGAATCACACAAAGTGGATCCTCGAACAATTTTACATACTCCGTTAAAAACGGATGGGCGAATAAGCCAGTAAATTGGGTTTCTTGGTACGATTCTATCCGTTTCATCAACTGGCTCCAAAATGGACAGGGTAGCAGCAACACCGAGAACGGGACTTATACAATTGTTGATGGAGGACCGGATACTGGAATAGTTACGTTGCCGGACCACTCAACTTTTTCAACACCACATTTTGTTTTACCTACTGAGGATGAATGGTATAAAGCTGGATATTACACAACCGACTTGAATAAAGATGGTATCCATAATGACCCAGGTTACTATGACTACGCCATACAAAGTGATATCTGTCCAACGTCACAGCAGGTTAATTATGCTAATTTCCTTGGGGATCCTTCGAATGTTGGTGCTTATGGTTTGCCTAGTGCGTATGGAACGTTTGACCAAGATGGAAATATGTGGGAATGGAACGAAGCATTAATTGAAGTTTATGGAGAAAGGCGTGGCATGAGAGGGGGTTCTTGGAGCCGAGAAGCGGGTTGCCTTCCTGCCCCTGAACGTCAATACAACTACGGAGGGATCAATTGTGGTGACGTAGGTTTTCGTGTTGCCTTAATCCCCGAACCCGGCACGCCGCCTATCGCTGACGCTGATGGGCCATATACCATCTATGTTGGTGATACGCTTACGCTGGACGCAAGCGGTTCAACAGATTATGACAATGATATGGTCTCTTACCTTTGGGACTTGGACGATAACAACAGCTTTGAGACCGATGCAGGAGACCATGCGGTCTTTGATGTAAGCTACACCTACTTACAATCGCTCGGCCTCGTCGTCGATAACACTTACAATATCCGCCTGAAAGTAACCGATAGTGTTGGTCAAAGCGATGTTAATGACACTACTCTTGCAATTATTCCCATACCCGCCTTGTTGGTTTTCGTTGACATAAAGCCCGGTAGCTGCCCGAATCCCGTTAATGTGAAAAGCTCCGGCGTACTGCCGGTGGCTATATTAGGGACGGCTGATTTCGATATAACCACAATCGACCCGACATCTATCAGGTTAGCTGGTGTCTCGCCTCTGCGAAGCAGCTTTGAAGATGTAGCTGGGCCGGTAGCCGATAGCAATGATTGTAACTGTACTGAAGACGGCCCTGATGGTTTCCTTGACCTTACCTTGAAATTCAAGACCCAAAAGATTGTGGATGCTATTGGTGACGTCAACGAAGGTGATGTATTGAGATTACAGCTTACAGGCATTTTATTAGACCCGATACCCTTTGAGACGCCTATTGAGGGAGCCGATTGTATCCTGATTCGTGGAAGACATAAGCCCTTTAACATGGCGGACATCAACAAAGATGGCGTGGTTAACCCTGCCGATTTTGCCATATTTGCACAAAACTGGCTCCAATCAAGCGTTCTAAAGGATTGACCCGCCTTGCTCTCACTGCTTGGCTTCGGCGCGGTGATTGCATCCAATTTGAAAAAGCAGTGTTAATCGGCGTTAATCCGTGTCTGGGAAAAGATGACCAAAAAACCCGCCGTGAAACGGCGGGCTAAATATTTTAAGGAACGAAAATTCTCTGTGAACTCTGTCCGCCAGACGAACGGCGGATAAATGTTCTCTCGGTTCGACCCGCTCACCGTCCTGAGCAAAGTCGAAGGAGTGCCTAAAAAACAGTCGCTCAGTGGTCCTGATTTTAATATATTATCGCAATGCGAATAATCGCCGGAACAAAGCGTGGAATGAATCTGTTCAGTCCCAAAGGGCTTGTATCGCGGCCGATTACCGACCGCGTCAAGGAATCGCTCTTCAGCGTCCTGTTCAAATATGACCTGCCGCGGGGCAAAGTGGTCGCAGATTTATTCAGCGGCGTCGGCTCATTAGGATTAGAGGCGCTCAGCCGGGGAGCGGAGTTTGTAACTTTTGTCGAACAGGATGGGGACATCATTGCCACGCTGAAGAGGAACATCGACAAGGCCGGCTTTGCCAAACAATCAAGAATCGTGCGCACGGACGCCTTCAGGACGGGAGCGCCGGTTGACCCCGTGCGGGGACAATACGACCTTGTCTTCGTTGACCCGCCTTACATTACCAGCAGGCAAACCCAGGCATCATCATCACTGTGCGAATTGTTGAAACGCTTAGGCGAACAGGTTAAAACAGGCGGGTACGTCATTGTCAGGACCGAAGAGAACGTTATGCTGGCAGCATCTTATGACCGGCTTGACTCGATAGAACGAAGGCAATGGGGCACTATGGCGGTTACAATACTGCGAAGAAGGGCAAATGAAACATCTGAATAGCCACTACGAAAGAAGAATAGATTGCCGCGCCCGCCTTCGGCGGTCTCGCAATGACGAAAAAACGTACTTTCTGTCATTGCGAGGCCTTTTGGCCGAAGCAATCTCAAACTTTATGCGACGCTGGACTGCTTCGCTTCGCTCGCAGTGACAAAACCGGGATTTTTCTTTGAACGGTTACGTTCTCCAGAGGTCTTGGATGACAAACAGGCAGGCGGCAATTGAGATAATCAGAAAACTGCGTCAGAATGGCTTCGAGGCGCTGCTGGCGGGTGGCTGTGTCCGCGATATGCTGCTCCGCAGACCCGCAAAGGACTATGACGTAGTCACCAATGCAAAACCCGCCGAGGTGATGCAGCTCTTCCGGCGAACCATTGAAGTCGGTGTGAAGTTCGGCGTTGTTATCGCCCTGATTGGCGAAGAGAAGGTGGAGGTTGCGACCTTCAGGACGGAGACCGACTACGCAGACGGCAGACATCCGGGCAAAGTGCGATTCGCCACTGCCAAAGAGGACGCGGCACGCAGGGATTTTACAATCAACGCGATGTTCTATGACCCGCTGCAGCAACAGGTAATCGACTTCTTCGGCGGCCGGGGCGACTTGAAACGGCGCATTATCCGCACGGTCGGCAAACCCGAAGACCGTTTCGGCGAGGACTTTCTGCGGATGCTGCGGGCGGTGCGATTCTCGGCGCAATTGGGTTTTGAAATTGAACCGCAAACCAAAGAGGCCATCTGCAATAACGCAAAGAACATCATCAAGATAAGCAGTGAACGAATCGCTATGGAGCTGGAAGGTCTGCTCGTATGTCCCAACCGCGCAGCAGGCGCTGAAATGCTCGTGGAGACGCAATTAGCCCAGGCGATATTCCCCGCCTTCGCCGCCCAGGATGCGATGTTCGGGATAGAATCGCTGCGCCATCTGCCCGCGAGAATCGACTTCCCTCTCGGCCTGGCCTGTCTGTTCGCCGGCTGTACCACAGAATCTGCGCTGAAGGGATACAGAACTCTCCGGCTCAGCAGGAACCAGGACCGCCATATCGAATTCCTGCTGGCCAACAGGGGCAAGCTGCTTAATGAGCAGATGTCGCTTGCTCAACTGAAAATGACCGCAGCAGAGCCCTGCTTCGAGGACCTGTTTGAACTGCAAAAGGCAATCCAGAAGACAAAGGGCGAAAGTGCAGCGGCACTGGCGAAGCTGCGAAAGCGAATAGAAGACCTTGGGGACATCGAGCTTAGACCCAAACCCCTGCTGGACGGCCACGATTTGATTCGCCTCGGCGCGACGCCCGGCCCATCGCTGGGCCAGTTGACTAAAGAAATGTACATCGCGCAACTGGAAGGCCATTTGCGGACGGCAAAACAGGCGGAGCGATGGGTACTTGACTGGTTAGACAGGCACAAATGAGTTAAGCAGGGCAGGCCCGCGGGCTGAACAGACAACTTAAAAGTTGTAGAGTTCAGCCATACGGTGATTGGGTTTGAGCTTGTAGCGGCACTGGTCGAGAGGCGTCCCCAGCAAAACGATTTTGTCAAGGTCGCCCTGGCCCATACCTGCTTCGTTCATAAATGCAAGATACCTTATCCGCTGCGGGTCGAAACCCATAATTGTGGTTGCAACGGTATCGGCGGCAAGCGGGTCTGCACTTGCAACTGCGACGCGGGCATCGAACGGCGTACCTCGCGTGGGGCCGTCGCCTTCCATCGCCTCAAAGCCGTCTATCACAGCCAGGTCGGGGTAAATCTCCCGGGCAAGCTGGAACATATTGTAATGCAATATGGTATCAACGGCGATTGGGCCGGTATGCACATTGAACTTGTCGTTGCCGCTGTCGTCGCTGACAGGGGCACCGAGCAGGACGTTCTTGAGCGAGAGCGTTACTACCACGCGGTCGTGCGTCTTCATCCGGGCGGCGGAAATAATATACACATTCGGGTCGAGAAAAGTCGAGATGATGCGAACGGAGATGGGTTGATTGCCTTCGGCGAAGACATAGCGGTACTGCCAGGGCTGCTGATTGAGGTCGAGGAGTTTGGCGTTGTATTCCTTTTCGAGGGGCGTGTAGCCGTAGTTGGCAAAGCCATCGAAGGTATGCCCGAAGGCGCTCGATTCGCCGATGAGAATCTGCTTTTTATAATGGGGCTTGAGAAAATCGAGGATGGCCCGGACGGCATCGGGGTGAGTGGCGGCGAGGGGATTGCCTGTTACCACCATATTGGGCTTGATGAGGATTTGCCTGCTGCCGATTGAGCCGATGACGTCGTCTTCAATCATTTTGAGCGACTGATAGACGATATCGCGTCGGTCGTTTCCCTTTACGAGCGCGACCGGCTTTTTGTAAAGCGGCCTTTTACCCGTGACAGATTGTACCTGCGATGACTGGCTGCTGCAGCCGGCAAGCAGGAACGGCTTTACGCCCAATGTCGCCCCGGCCAGACCGAGGCCGAAACCTTTCAGTAACTCCCGCCGGTTTATCGGCCTGCGCATTTATTGTCCCTTCACGTTCATCTTAACAGCGTAGAGAGCGGTTTCAGCAGTGATAAAGAGAGTCGATTTGTCTTTGCCGCCGAAGGTAACGTTGGCGGTCCAGCCGGCGGGGACGTCAATGTAATCAATCTTGTTGCCCGCCGAATCGAAGACGGTAACACCCTTGCCCGTGATGTATAAATTGCCGCGCTCGTCCAAAGTAAGCCCGTCGGACCCGACGGTGGCGAATAGTTTCTTATCGGACAGCGTCCCATCGGGATTGATTTTGTAAACCCACGTCCTTTCGCCGGCCTGGTCGGCGACGTATAGCGTCTTGCCGTCCGCCGTGCCGATTACGCCATTGGGCCTGGTCAGGTCATCGGCAATCAGGATGGGTTGATTGCTGTCGGGCGGCAGATAGAAAACATATTCGCCGGGCAATTCCAGCTCATCCTTCTTTTGGCCATAGTAGGGGTCTGTAAAGTATATGCCGCCTTTGGGATGCCGCCAGAGGTCATTGGGGCTGTTGAGTTTCTTGCCTTTGTAGTTGTCGGCCAGCACCGTAACTTTGCCCTGCATATCAATGCGCGTAATTCGTCGGCCGTTCCCTTCGCAGACGAGGAGATTGCCTTTGTCATCGAAATACAGGCCGTTGGCGCCGTCGGAATTTTCACGGAAAGTGGAGAGCTTGCCGTCAACGGACCATTTATGGATTTTATTATTGGGGATGTCGGTGAAGAAGACGTTGCCTTCGGCATCGGCGGCGGGGCCTTCAGTAAAGGTGAAGGTGTCGGCGAGTTTTTCAAGCGTGGCGCCAGGTGCGATAACCGATTTGGGCGGTGCAACCCAGGTAACGCCTTTCGTTTGCAGTTTCACCGCGTAAAGCGACTTGGAGGCGGTTATGAAGAGCGTATCGAAGTTTGCCCCACCGATGGTGACGTTGGCGGTCCAGGGTTCGTTGATGTCGATATGGTCGATTTGTGCGCCTGCGGCGTTAAACACAAAGACGCCTTTGCCGGTGATATAGATGTTGCCCTGGTTGTCGATGGTCATACCATCGGAGCCCATAGAGCAGAAGAGTTTCTTTCCCGAGAGTGTGCCGTCTTCGTTGATGTTATAAACGTATGTTTTTCCTGCGCGGATATCGGCGACATAGAGCTGCTTTCCGTTGGGAGTCCCTATGATGCCGTTGGGCTGAACAAGGTCATCGGTGACGCGGATGACGGTTTTCCGGTCCGGCTTGAGGTAATAGACCTGCTGGCTGTCCTGCTCCTGCTCTGTGTGCGTCCAGTACGGTCGCCGATAAAACGGGTCGGTAAAGTAGATACCGCCTTTAATGTCTCGCCACAGGTCGTTTGGGCCGTTAAGACGCTTGCCTTTGTAGTTTTGAACCAGTACGGTCATCTTGCCGGTCGCATCGAAGCTAACGAGCATATTATTGAGGTCGGCGCAGGCCAGCAGGTCGCCATTGGCGTCAAAATACAGGCCGTTCGAGCGCTGGCAGCCGTCAAGAAAAACCGATAGTTTGCCGTCGGTTGACCACTTATAGATTTTGTCGTTCGGCTGGTCGGTGAAAAAGACATTGCCTTTTGGGTCGGCGGCGGGGCCTTCGGTGAACTCGAAGACGCCTGCGAGTTTCTCTACCTTTGCGCCGGGTGCAATGACGGGCGATGGAGCGGGCGTTTGCTGCACGCCGCCAGGGACAGTCGCTACAGCCCCAAGCGCGCAAAAGATTACTGCTAAACTGCTGGACCAAGCTGCTATTTTGTTCATACTTTACCCCTTTCTTGTATTATTGTGCCAGATGGGTGGATAATGACAGCATAAACTCGCCATACCTATCAGTAAAGAGCAAAAACGCGCGAGGCAGAGGCTGCAATGGTGGAATTTGTTGTTTTTTTGACTTAACGCTGTTTAAGATAAGGACTTATGAAGCTTGACCCGTTGACAATGAAGGATTGGCAGATAGCGGAAGCGGCTGAAGAAAGGATGAAGCCGATAGATGTGCTGGCAACCGAACTGGGCCTGCGCGAGGATGAAATTCTGCCGGTAGGCCACGTACTGGCGAAGGTCCACTACGGTCGAGTCATCGAACGGCTAAACACAGCGCCGCGGGCAAAGTATATAGATGTAACTGCCATAACGCCCACCCCTCTTGGCGAGGGTAAGACGACAACAACAATGGGCCTGATTCAGGGGCTGGGCAAGTTAGGCAAACGCGCAATCGGCGCGATAAGGCAGCCAAGCTGCGGGCCTACGTTCAACATCAAGGGAACAGCCGCAGGCGGTGGGCTTGCACAGTGCATCCCGCTGGCGCCATTCTCGATACAGATGACCGGCGACATTGACTGCGTAACCAATGCCCACAATCTCGCAATGGTCGCGCTCACCGCCCGGATGCAGCACGAGAGGAATTACGACGACGCCCGCCTGGCAAAAAGCGGCATAATGCGCCGCTTAGACATCGACCCTGCGAGGGTGCAGATGAAGTGGGTGATGGACTACTGTGCCCAGGCATTGCGGAATATCACCATCGGCAAAGGCGGTAAAACCGACGGCTATCAAATGGAGTCGGGTTTTGCAATTACGGTATCCAGCGAGGTAATGGCGATTCTCGCGGTGGCGCGCGACCTTAAAGACCTGCGGCAGCGTATGGCCAAAATCGTCGTCGCTTATGACAAAAAGGGTAATGAGGTGACGACCGCCGACCTTGAGGTCGATGGCGCAATGACGGCCTGGATGGTCGATGCAATGAATCCGAATCTGCTCCAGACGATAGAGGGCCAGCCCGTGCTTGTGCACGCAGGCCCGTTTGCGAATATCGCGATAGGCCAGAGTTCCATCATCGCAGACCTGCTCGGGATACGCCTTGGCGAATATCTTGTTACCGAAAGCGGCTTCGGCGCTGATATCGGCTACCAAAAATTCTGGAACTTGAAATGCCGGATTTCGGGGCTGAAGCCCGATGCGGTCGTGATTGTAGCGACGATTCGCGCGCTGAAGATGCACGGCGGCGGCCCCGCCGTCAGGCCCGGAATGCCCCTTAACGGCGAATACACACACGAACATCTCGAATTACTCGAAAAGGGCTGCGAGAACCTGATTGCCCACATCGAGATTGTGAAAAAAAGCGGTGTGCGGCCAATTGTCTGCGTCAACAAATTCCACACCGACAGCCCCGCCGAGATCGAAATGGTTCGTCGCATTGCTGAGCAGGAGGGTGCCGTTGCAGTTGCCTCGGACCACTGGCTTAAAGGCGGCGAAGGCGCTATTGAACTGGCCGAGGCGGTTACCGAAGCGTGCAGAGAGAAAAAGAATTTCAAGTTTCTCTATGAGCTGCAGATGCCCCTGCGCAAACGGATTGAATTAATCGCCAGAGAAATTTACGGTGCCGACAGCGTAAGTTACTCCGATGAGGCGCTGGCCAAGGCCAGGGCGATAGAGGCGAACGGCGGGGTCTCAGGATGGGGCACCTGTATGGCCAAGACCCATCTGAGCTTGTCGCACGACCCGAACCTTAAAGGCAGACCGCGCGGCTGGGTCCTTCCAATCAACGACATCATCGTTTATAAAGGAGCAGGATTTGTTGTGCCGATTGCCGGGTCGGTAAACCTTATGCCTGGCACCGGCTCGAACCCGGCGTTCAGGAGAGTTGACGTTGACGTCAACACCGGCAGAGTAACAGGACTGTTTTGAACAGCCGATGAGGCAAGACAAGGATGGCTGCGAAAATCATAGACGGCAAACAAATTGCAGCTCAAATGCGGGAGGAGCTGAAGGCGCAGGTTGCCGAGTTAAAGAAGAAAGGGATTGTCCCCGGCTTAGGTGTAATCCTCGTCGGCGATGACCCTGCATCGAAATCATACGTAACAGCCAAAGAAAAGGCCTGTGAGGAAATCGGTATTTACTCTGACGACAATCGTCTCCCTGTAAATACCACTCAGCAGAACCTGATGAATCTGATTGGCCGGATGAATAAGGATTCCAAGATACACGGCATCCTGGTTCAGCTTCCGCTGCCAAAGCATCTCAACGAAACCGAGGTGCTTTCGGCAATCGCCCCTGGCAAGGATGTGGATGGATTTCACCCTGCCAACGTCGGCAAAATAATGTTAGGTGAAAAAACCTTTCTGCCGTGCACGCCCAACGGAGTAGTACAACTATTGCTTCGCAGCGGCGTGAAAATCGAAGGAGCAAATGTCGTGATTGTCGGGCGAAGCAATATCGTGGGTAAGCCCTTAGCCAATATGCTCATCCAAAAAAGCAGTACCGGTAACGCAACTGTTACAATCTGCCACACGCGGACGAGGGACTTGGCGAGACATACCAGAGCAGCCGACATCATTATTGCGGCGGCAGGCCATCCGAAAACAATCACCGCCGATATGATTAAAGATGGCGCGGTTGTTATCGACGTGGGCATAAATCGCATAGAAGACAAAAGCAGGAAGACCGGCTATCGCTTAGTCGGCGACGTAGATTTTGACACGGTGAAGGAAAAAGCCGGTATGATTACCCCCGTCCCCGGCGGCGTCGGACCTATGACCATCACAATGCTGCTTTACAACACGGTCGAAGCCGCGAAACTCGGCGCAGGTCTCACCACTTAGCCGCGCCCTGCGAAGAATCAATCACCTGAAATCGGTTGTCTCTCATCATGCCGCCGGATTTGACAAAGAGGGACGTAATCTGGTAAGATAAAGTCGCCCCTTGGGTGTGGGGCTTTTGTTTGAGGATGGTGACCTATGACGTCTCGTCATTTCTGCCCGTTTGTTATTCTGATGATTTTCGGCCCTTTTGCGGTTGCTGTCGAGATGGCGCCATTTGCCATCCCGGGCGGGCAGAATCCCGATTCGCTTATCGCCATGCCTTATGAGCCAATAGCCGTGGGGAGCAGCCGAATCACAGCGGCAGGCGACCATTTTGTGCGGGACGGCGAGCGAATCAGGATATGGGGAGTAAATCTGGCTTTCGGCGGCAATCTGCCGAGTCACGCTGATGCGCCAATGGCGGCAGAACGCCTCGCGGCGGCCGGTGTCAATGCCGTTCGGTGCCATCACCTGGACACACTCAACTATCCCAGCGGTATCTGGAACCCTACAAATGGACAGACCATATATCCCGAGGCGATGGACCGGCTCGATTACTTCATCAATGAGCTTGCCGGAAGGGGTATTTATATCAATCTGAATCTGCATGTCGGCCGCGCACACAGTCAATACATCGGCTGGCCGGACCCCGGTACTGATTACGACAAGATAGCGGGCATTTTTACGCAAGCACTTATTGATGCGCAAAAGAGTTATGCTCAGCAGATGCTCTCCCATGTCAATCCCTATCGCGGCGTACGGTATGCAGACGACCCTGCTATTGCATTTGTAGAGATTACCAACGAAGACAGCTTTTTTATGTGGAACGGCGATGAAGTCCTGCGAAATCTCCCTTCCTATTATGCCGCCCTGCTCAAGCACAAGTACAACGAATGGCTCCACGACGAATACGAAGACACGAATAATCTCCGCAGTGCCTGGAACGCAAATGTTGAGCCCCTGGGGCCTAATGTTATCACGAGCTTTGAAGAGCACTTCAGCAATCCCGGGGCGAACAGGTGGGTGCTCGAGGAACATAGTGGCTGCGATGCGAATTTTCAACCAGGGATATATGACGGGAATACGGCTGCAAAGTTTACGATACTCGTCACGGACGGCACGAACTGGCACTTGCAGGTCAAACATCCGAAACTCCAGTTGACCGAGGAGCAGTATTATACGCTGAGTTTCAAGGCCGCCGCAGAAGGCCCGAGGACCATCTGGTGCAGCGTGATGCAGGACCACGACCCCTGGAGCAACTTGGGCTTCAGCCGGACGGTGGATTTGACTAACCAGTGGCAGATGTTCACATTCGGATTCACGGCAAATGCCGATGACCTGAACGGGCGGGTGAATATCGCCTTTGGCGGCGGCGACACAACAACATTCTATCTTGATGATGTCGAATTGCGCACCGGCGGACAGGTCGGGCTTTTGGCCGACGAGTCCATCGAAACCGGCACCGTTCGGCTGTTTGTCGATACGGAGGTCAAGGAGCGGACAATAGACAGGATGCGGTTTCTTGCGGAGACGGAGAAGGCATACTTCGACCAGATGCGGAACTACATAAAGAGCGACCTCGGCTGCCAGGCACTGGTTACCGGCACGATTGTGTTCGGCCCGCTGGGGCTGTATGCGCAGAGCGATATGGACTTCATTGACAGTCACGCCTATTGGCAACACCCGGTCTTCCCCGGTATCCCGTGGGACCCGGCGAACTGGTACATAGAACAGAGGTCGATGGTGGATTATATCGACCAGGCGACTCTGTTCGGACTGGCGGGTTGTCGCCTTGGCAAAGGTCCGAGTCATCCGGGCAAGCCCTTTACCGTCAGCGAATACAATCACTCTGCCCCGCTCGACAGCCAGGCATCCTGTGTTCCAATGATAGCGTCTTTCGCGGCCGCTCAGGACTGGGACGGCGTCTGGCTCTACAGCTACACGCATAAGTCCAACGCCTGGGACGCCAATCTTATGGATGGCTTCTTTGACATTATGCACAATCCCGCCAAGTGGGGATTTGTCCCAAGCGGGGCGGCTGTGTTCCGCGAGGGGGCCATAGGACCTGTCGGCGACACTTATTCCTGCCGGGCACTGACCGACGCGAACGAAACTGTGACCGGCCTGGCTGAGCTGCACCTGAGCTTCGGCAGCGATATGTTCGGCGTTCTCGTGCGAGATTCCAGTATTACGCGACAGGACCTGCTCAAAAAACGGATTGTCAGTACTATGTTCGAGACAGCCACTATTCCTCTGCCCGATGAGCCGAATGATACAACAATCAACTGGACCGTAGCCGGCGATGGCAACGGCATCTACATCGCTGCCGGTAACTCAGCATGGGTCGGCGTGGGGCATCACGACAGGTTCTCTGCCGCCACGAATGGGACGGTCGAAGTCAATGAACCCGATTTTGCGGCACTAATGATAACACCGACAAAACCCGGTCCCGCCCCTGCCATTCTCGCGGGGCGGTCGTGTGCCCTCATCGCTGCCTGCGGAAGATGCGAGAATACGGGCATGATATTCTCGCCCGACCGGTCGACAGTAGGAACAAACTGGGGGACCGCTCCTGTTCAAATCGAGCCGGTCGAGGCGACGATATGGTTCCCCTTCAAAGGACTATCGTGCTACGCCTTAAAGCCGGACGGGACTATCCGCTCAACCGTGCCGGTGGGCGTAGTTGGCGGCCGTACGAGAGTTGAGGTTTCGCCGGCGTATGGGACGATGTGGTATCTTGTAACCGTATCCGGGGACGTTGACGGTGACGGCGATGTCAACTTCGAGGATTTCTCCAAAATCGGGCAATACTGGCTCGCGGATGAACCATCGGTCGATATAGCGCCGCTGCCTTTCGGCGACGGCATTGTGGACTACAAGGACCTCAGCGTGTTGACAAACACCTGGCTGCTCGGCGCAGGACCGTAGCTTGTCATTGCGTGCGGGCGGGGCTTGCTTTGCGTCAGCTCGTTACGGCGGCCCGAAAAAACTGCGAATGGTCTGGCATAACAAGTGACACGGGAATTCGGATTGGCTCGAAAGGACGGACAATGGAAAGACGTGATTTTCTGGCAGGGGTGTGCCTGGCGGGAACAGCCGGGCTGAGTTCGGCGCTGGCAGGTACACAGATGGACCCGCCTAAAGGCGAGGTCTCGCCAATGGCGGACAGCGGCGACGGGCGCGATTACTACGAACTTCGCCAATGCCGCATAAAAACAGAAGAGCAAAAGCAGATATTCGATGTATTTATGCGGGATGCCGGCGTTGCCGCGTACAACCGCATCGGCATAAATCCGGTGGGCGTTTTCTATAATACGGAGGAGCTAA
>CAYGVZ010000032.1:0-15593 GCA_964353475.1 uncultured Pirellulales bacterium
GGTTGCAACTGCGCCTGATGCCGTCAAAGCAATAAATGCCAGTGTCAAAACACCTGCATTTCTCATCTCTCATTTACTCCTTTACTTGCATCATCCTGACCGGGCCTAACATACCCATCGGCTCAATCGGGAACCACCACGCCCAGCGACCCGCTGCGCTGTTTCTGGGGAAGCTCCTGACGTAGTTGCCAAGATGCGTCGTTACCTTAATCTCAATTTCATTCCTGCCCTTTTTCAACGCCTCACCTGCATCGTAAGTATGCCGCCCATACCAGCGGACACCCAGCGACTTGCCGTTCAGCGCGACCTCTGATACGCCGTGAACAACTCCCAGATCGAGCATTCTGTAACCAGCGTCGTTGGCGTCAAACTGTCCCTTATAGGTAATTGTGCCTGCAAAGGTATTGAGATTGGGGTCGGTGGACTGGCCGATGTCGATGAGTTCACTCATAGGCCGGTCGAACACCACCTTTGTGATTGCCTGCTTAAATTCGACCTTCCAATCCGGCTTTACCTCGACAAACTTGTCAAAATCAACCTGCGGCCTCGGTTTGCCCTTACCCGGCATATTCGGCTCAAATACAACAAGCATGGACTCCTGCGGCTCGAGGCGAATATCCAGAACGTTTTTCCTGTCCCCGTATGGGTGCACATACTTCTCGCCTGTCTCGGCATTCCACACCCAGGGCGTCTTATCCCCCGTCTTGAACTCAGCCGTGAATTCTTTGGCCTTGTCCATATCCGTCCAGGCAAAAAAGAACACGTCGCGGTCGCCAAGCTTATGATGAATCTGCGACAGGTTCGCATCCGCCCTTGGGCGAGACCTCGCCTCCGGCGGGTCCGCCGCAGAAATCCGCACATCCGGCTCAATGCCGAACTTCTTCATTGTCTCGCCAGCCCAGGCCACGATATTCTCAGGCGTCGGCGCCGCCACGACAGCAACCTTATCGCCGCCGACGGCAAGCGATGACTGAATCGAATGCTTTACTTGCTTATCGTTTGCCTCCGCGTCCTTGAACGACGGCGAGCGGTAAGGCGCCTTGCCTACAAATACAATTTTGCCGCCCGCCTTTGCGTACTCAGCCAGACGTTCAGCCGTCTTCGGCAGCATCGAGGCAACATCTTCACAAATCAGCACATCGTATGCCCGCGGCCCATAGCAGATTTTACCTTTCTCGAATTTTGCCTCGGACAGAATCTTGTCGCTGGTATATTCGACGTTGTAGCCGTTCTGATGCAGTGCCGCCCATAATTTCCAAACATACCACGGCTCCGCCTTTTCGGGGAAAGGCAGGTACAGCCGACCAAGATTTGACCATATATCCGCGTCCGGCGTGAGAATCACCACGCCGGCCTGCGCATCGGAGTTTTGCAGTACCGCACTTATCCTCGAATTGTAGTCCGACCATTTTCTGAAATACGGCCACCAGGGATTCTTCTCGTTGAAATAGCAACCGAACTGTACCCAGCCCGGGAAGCCCGCCTCCGGCGGCGTGTAATTAAAACCGTGAAGAACGGAATGAGTCACCCCAGACAGAAAATTCAGGTCGTCCGTCCTCTTGATGTTCTTCGGCAGAATCCGAAAGACCGTAACCGTGTTTGTCATCGCCTCGCAGCTCACCTCACGCTTGCCCGACAAATGCGCCGCCGTGGCCACAAAGCGGTTTATCATCGACGGGTGCGGCGTCTTGTTCACATCCTGAATCCACGTCTCACATTCGGGAATATCTACAAGAAAGCTTGTATCGAGCGGATGCGATTCGCGTCCGTATGCCTGCATACGGCTCTTGACGCCGTTGGCGTGACACCACTCGGTATAGGTCTGCACGAACCGCTCCATAAACAATTCTATTACCGTGATATTAAAGTCATAGCGCAGTCGTTTCACGGTGTCGGCCCGGCTGGTATCCCCTTGTAGTGCTTCCGTCGGAAGAGGCGCTCCTGCAATGGCATAACTGTAGTCGGCGTCAGCCATAAAAGGCAGGTATGGCTCGAGCGAGTACCCCCGGCGCTTCTCAAATTCCTCCGCAAAGTCCGCCGCCCAGTTTGTGCCCGACAGTTCCAGCGAGTCGCAGAACATCGCGCGAAGTTCGTTGCCTAACTTGCCGCCCAGTACCGGATTGAGCGAATCGCTCATCCTGTCGAGGTACTTGCGAACCGAGGCCTTGTCCAGGTGATTGACGACCGGCCCATCCGCCCCTGGTGCGCCGCGGCTGACGTTAATGTAGCCCTCTTTCCAGATGCCGGTATAAAGCGTGTGGTTGCCGTCAGGTATCTCAAACGACACCGACCCGTCCGGTTTTATTTTGTCGGTCAGGTCCACGCCCGGCTGAAATTCGGCAAGCCCGTCCGGCACAAGACGCAAGAAAACAATCTTTGGCGCCCCTTGCTGCTGCTCACCTCCGCGGCGCCGTCCGGCCCGGCGGTCCACCATCAGAGCGGCGGTATTGCTGTCGAACGCGCCCGGGCCGGCGAGTTTCATCTTATTGACGGTGACTATCTGAATCTGCTCTCCCGACTGCAGGAACCTGCCGCCGAAAGGCCACCCGGAGCCGACAATCAAATCGGGAATCATCCCGTTCTTCTTTGCGGTCTCTGCGCCAATTTTGACTACGTTGTTCCATTCCGGGCTTAGCCAGGTGAGCGGCTTGCACTGCTTCGCCGCCTCATCAATCGCATTTTCAGGCCTCGCTATCGGATTCATCTCAAAGCCGCCTATCCCTGCCTCGTGCATAACTCCTATTTCGCGCACGACCTCCTCAGGCGTAACGCAGTTGCCGTTCCACCACCAGCGCACAAACGGCCTCGCCTGGGCCGGCGGCTGTTGAAACACCTCATACAACTGGTCTGCTGCGCGTAAGGAAACGGTCATCAGCAATACCAGCACGAATGTACCTGTCATTATTTTTTTCATCTGTGTCGTCTCCATAGAGGTTCTTACTGTGTTTGTGTTATTCAAATCGCGGCCGTTTATAACGTGCGACTTCGCTCATATTGCCCATATCAGGGCTGTATGGCCGCAAAACCAGTCCGAATTGCCACGGGCCCGAACCGAGCATGTATTCCTTCAATACAGGCGGCCCGCAGCTCGAATTGCCCAGTCCCAACTGTTTGTGGTCCAAGCAAAGCGTTATGTCTTTTCGCGGCGCAAGCTCGCTCGGGTGCATTGCCGCCAGGTCGGTCGGCTTGAAGTGCAGAGCAGTCACCGAAATCGTATTATCGCCGATGACAAGCAGACCCTTGCCTGAACTGTCGGTAAGGGCTGCCCAGCGCACGTCCTCCTTGTTGCCGTTCTCCTGAGGTCGAACGTATGGGACAAACTGCTCGCTGACCGTACTGCGATACAATCCCATGTCAGCCCCGGTCTTTCGGTCGGGATAATTCTCGTGCGGCCCGCGCCCGTACCAGGTGAAGTTCTCAAATCGCTCCGGCACCGTCATAATCAGTCCCATCCTGGGCAGGGGTGGCGGCTCGCCGAAGGGCACCACGTAATTGTCGATGTGGATACACCCGTTGCTCAAAACGGAGTACACGCAGTAATGCTCAAAACCGCAGTTGCCCCCGCTGTATGTTACCTGAGCCATTATGCCGACCACCTTGTCCGTCACCAGGTTAACCTGGAACTTCTTTCGTTCCGGCCGCAGTTGATGCAGACCCGCCTTGTACCATATATCCGGGAACTTCCAGTTGCCGCCCCAGTTCCTGTCATTGTCGGTATATTGCCGAAAGGCGTTAAGGAACGGCCCCGCAACCCCGTCGCTGTTTCTGACCAGCATTTCTTCGCCGTCAAAAAGCCAGGAGCTGATTACTCCCGCCTCGCTGTCGAATGTCACCACAAATCTCTCGCCCTGTACTATGATTTCGCGTTCCCCCTGGTCAACAGATAATTGCGGCAGGGCGGCAACGTTGATGTCCGGATTGGGCGGCGCATCAAAAGGCATCTTGAACTGGGCCGCCGCAACCTCGTGGCCCTTCTTGGCCCATATCGTATCTTCTCTCAGGGTAAAGCCGACTCTGAGCCAATACTCGGCCCCCGCAGCAAGCTGCGGCCTGGCGAATGGAACAGTTACAATTTTCGCCCGCCCCGGCTCAATATCTAACGGCTCGATTGCGCCATTTTGAATATCCACGCCGTCCTCGCTGAGCGACCAGGCCGCGTCAAATTGTTTAAGATTTGTATAGAAGTACTTGTTGCGGACATTGATTTTGCCCGCCGCTAAGTCATTCGGCTCAACTGCGACATACTGATAAACCCGTTTAACCTCAAACAACTCTGGCTCAACCGTTCTGTCCGGCCTGACCAGTCCGTTGATGCAGAAGTTGAGGTCGTTTGGTTTGTCCCCGTAGTCCCCGCCATAAGCCCAGAACTCTTTGCCGTTGACCGCCTTTTTCCGTATTCCCTGGTCAACCCAGTCCCAAATACACCCTCCTATAAGCCCCGGATATGTCTCAATTACATCCCAGTATTCCTTGAGGTTTCCCACGGCGTTGCCCATCGCGTGGGCATATTCGCACATAATGAAGGGTCTCGGCTCGTTCGCCTTGCCGCGCTGCGCGACCGCATTGACGTGCGGGTACATCACGCTGTCGATATCCGCAATCTTGTTGAATTGCTCGTAATGAATCGGTCTTGTCGGGTCTGCTTTGCGCGTGTACTCGGTCATTGCAACAAAATCGTCGCCGCTGCCCGCCTCGTTGCCTAACGACCAGATAATCACGCACGGGTGATTCTTATCCCGCTCAACCATACCCGCCATTCTTGCAATGCAGCATTGCTTCCATTGCGGCAGGCCGTCCGGCAGCGCATCCTTGCCATAGGACAGTCCGTGCGACTCAACATTCGCCTCGTCAAGTACGAATATCCCGTACCGGTCGCACAACTCGTACCACTTCGGATGATTCGGATAATGCGCTGTCCGCACCGTATTGATATTGAAACGCTTGAATAACTCCACGTCCTGAGCCATACGCGAATACGGCACCGCCCTGGCAAAATCGGGGTCGTGCTCGTGACGATTAACGCCTTTAATTTTGATGGCAACACCGTTGACGAACAACTGATTGCCCTTTATCTCGACCTCGCGGAATCCGAAATTGCACTTCTCAACCTCAATCACCTTGCCTTTGTTGTCCTTCAGCACCAGCAGAACCGTATAAAGATACGGCTCCTCACACGACCATTTGCGGGGGCTTTCAACCGCGATTTGCAGTTCCACGACGCCTTCCCCGGCGCCGGCCAGTTCGCGCGCTTTCCCCGTAGCCAGTTTCAACTGTTTGTCGCCATCGAGCAGCAGAACATCCACCGAATGTTTCGGCGACTTCTTGTCTGAATAGTTTTTGACACTGGCGGTGACTTTAAGAATCGCATCCCGATAATTCTCATCAAGGTCGCACCGCACAAAGAAATCCCTGATATGCACGCTCGGGGTCGCAAACAGATAAATATCCCGGTATATCCCGCTGAAGCGCCACATATCCTGGTCTTCTAAATAACTGCCGTCGCACCACCGATACACCTCGGCTGCAAGGATATTTGTCCCTTCCTTGAGATACTTCGTGATATCGAACTCGGCGGGGCACATACTGTCCTCGCTGTACCCGACCTTCTTGCCGTTAATCCACAGATAGAACGCGCTCATCACACCGTCGAAGTGAATGAAAACCTGTCTTCCTTTCCAGTGCTCCGGCACGCTGAATTCTGTGCGGTACGAGCCGACAGGGTTCGGCTGTTTCGCGCTCGTAAAATCAGGCGGGTTATCGTTCATAATGTATGGCGGGTTCGGCTTAAAGGGATAATTGACGTTGGTGTAAATCGGGATGCCGTACCCATGCATCTCCCAGTTCGAAGGCACAGGAATCTCATTCCAGTCGCCCACGTCATAATCGCTCTTATAGAAATCGACCGGCCGCTCCGAAGGTGTCCCCACCCAGTGGAATTTCCACCTGCCGTTGAGCGATTTGCAGAACGGTGAACTCTCCGCATCGCCGGCAATCGCCGTCTCCTTATCCGCAAACGGCATCAGCGTGCAGTGAGGCGGCTCCTTGTTTACGCCGAACACCTCGGGGTTCTCCCAGTCATTAAGTACCGCCGCCTTCTCGGCAGCCACGACGCCTGCGCACCATACCGGGATAACCACAGTCCAAATCAAAACCATACCAGATATACTAAACCGTCTTTGTCCGCTCATATCCGTATTGCCTCCTCATATTGTTACAAACGAGACATAACCTGTTCCAAACTTCGCGGCTGCTCGTAGTCGCCCTTGTACACAACTTCCGGCAGCTTGAGCACCCGGTAGTGCTCGACCGGAATCGAGTCAATCCCGCCGAACTTATCTAAAAGTCCGTCCCATGACTTGCCTTTTTGACCATATAGTCCCTCGGCGTAAAGCACGTTGCCGCCCGACCAATCGACTATTACCATTCCGTATTTCTGCAGGGCCTTTGCAACGGCCTTTTCGCCCGGCAGCAGCTTAAATTTATCCAAATCGAGTTTCGGGTCAAGCTGAATGACCGCTCCTTCCGGGATTCCGCCCTCCAAACTGCCGTCCGTCCAGGTCGCCGGAAACACAAACTGCTTCCACGCATTGAACCTGCTCGCTGCGGCAATCTTGTGCGGTATATCGCCCGCCTTTGCCTCCTCATACATAATCAGCCCGGCAATGATGGGCACGCCCGCCGCCCTGCCGGGACCGTAAAAATGGATGCTCTCGCTGTCCTTAATCGGAAAGTCCTTTAGATTAAACACGCCGTCGCCGTCCAGCCGATACACCATACCGGTCAATGATGCCCACGAACCGTCAGCCATTCTCTCGGCGGCAAACATGTCCCAGCAAGTCATCCGGCTCCAATCGACAACAGCGATATGCCGGTCGACGTTGGGGTCCGGGATAGCGCCATCCGGGATGGGGATATCTTTTCCAAACCCGGGGCCGTGACCCATACGCGACATCCTCTGGTACCAGGCGCTGTTCGGGTCGCGATTCGAACGTTTGGCTATCAGTTCTCCTCTTCGCTTTATGTCGTGTTTGGGCGTGTACTCATCAACCTCATAAACAGGGATGGTGAAGCCCTCGCAGTTGATGACAAACCGATGCCCGGTCGGCTCTTTCTTCAAAAGCGAAATGTAGTAATCACTGTTCGGGTCAATCTCAGGATTCTCCGGTATCGGCTGATTCCAGAAACTCGTATCCGAGAAAAATCTCCTCGGCTTGCCGCCAGTGACCGCCGTCTTGCTTGTCTGCTTCTTCAGGTCGCCAAAACTCATCAGCTTTATATTTCGCCGCTTGACTACCTCCATTACCTTTGGACTCGCAAAGGCATAAACCTCGCCGCTTCGCTCGTTCGCCACACTGTTATACCCGGGGTGACCGAATTGCCGGCTCTCAGGCGTATCCATTGCAGGGTGTCCCCCGATGTGCCATATCCCCGGGCCTATTTTTTCAAGCAGCTCCACAAGTAATCTTTCGCGTTCTTCGGGCTTGTCTGTCCCTGTGCCCCACCTGCCGGGGCTTTTCATACCGGCTGCCGACCAGTTGAATTCGAGATTGTATTCCTTTTCGAGTTTGCGAATGACCTGCTCTACGCTCGCATCTGCGCTGCCGATGCCCATGTGCGCGGTAGCGTGCGAGACCTGCCCGGGCGCAAGCTCCTTTATCGCCAATTCAATCTGCGCCCGCATCTCGGCCTCGAATTCCTTCAAGTTCGGCTTTGCATTCCAGAACCCATCCTTCGCATTCGGGTCGTCCCAGTTCTTCACCTTGGGATAGAAATTGCCCTTTGCATCAACCAGCGTGGGCGACTGCGTAATCGGCCCCCACTTGTAGTTGTCCCATTCGCTTGTAACCGTCAAATGAATCCCCACGTCTAATCCCGGATTTTCCCGCAGCATCTTCGCCGCCTGGGTGAACCACGGGCACGGCACCATCAGTTCGCACGTCCGCAGTATCCCCTCCCTGTAGCACTTTATAATGCCCTCATTCGACGCCTGACTTGACCCGATGTCGTCCCCTCGAACGATAAGACGAATCTCGCCGTCGCCGGCCTTCGGTTCCGCACCGACCTGACTTTCCCCGCCGGCACAGAGAACGCTCACTGCCGCCAGCGCAATCGTTGCCCGCAACACACTCTTCAACATCACCATACCCATATCCTTTCTATTCGCAGCTAATGCTACCTTCTGCCGTCTCCCATCGGTACGACGTTATTCAGTTTCAGTACCCTGTAATGGTCAAGGGGTATCGAGTTGATGCCGCCTTCCCACTCGCGAATGATGCCCTTCCACGACTTGTCCGGATGGCCATACAGGCCCTCCGCGTAAAGCGGGCTTCCGCCGCCCGCATCCACTATCACCGCGCCGTACTTCTGCAGCGCAATTGCGATTGCCTTCTCGCCCGGCCAGAGGTCGAACTGGCTCAGGTCGAGTTTCGGGTCGAGCTGGATAACCGCTCCTTCGGGTATGCCGCCTTTGGTGCGCCCGTCGGTCCACGTCGCCGGGAATACGAATTCCTGCAATGCGTTGAACCGCGTCGCCATCGACAGTTTGTGCCTGATTTCGCCCGCCTTTACCTCATCAAACATAATCAATCCCGCGATGATGGGGACTCCTGCCGCCCTGCCCGGCCCGTGGAAATGAATGCTGTCGCCGTTTTGAACGGCAAAATCGGACGTCTTGAAAACACCGTCGCCGTCCAGCCGATAAACCATACCCGTGTTCGACGCCCACGAGCCGTCTTCGAGTTTCTCAGCGAGCCACATATCCCAGCACATCATCCTGTCCCAGTCCACAATCGCCATGTGGTGGTCGGTTTCAGGGTCGGGAATTGCGCCATCCGGTATGGGGACATTCACGAAGTTCGGTCCGTGATTGTAACGCATCGTTCTCCTGTAACGGCTGCTGTTCGGGTCCTGGCCCGAACGTGCGGCCATCAGAGGGCCTCTACGCTTCACGTCATAAGTCGGTGTGGAACTGTTGGCCTCATAAACCGGAATTGCGAAGTCCGTCGCGTTAATGCCGATTCTGTTTCCCGTCGGTTCGGTCTTCAATAGGGCAATCCAGCGGTCGCTGTTCGGGTCAATCTCAGGATTCTCCGCTATCGGCTGATTCCAGAAACTTGTATCCGAAAAAAATCTCCGCGGCTTGCTGCCGGCGACCGCCTGATTCCCAAAGACCATCAACGCCGCCGCCATTACCACCACACCCACCTGCATTTTCACGTTACACACTCCTAAAAAAATCCTTGTTAACAACCCCGGCTGAAAGCCGGGGCTAAGTACTCCTGCCTGTCGTGGTTTTGCACGTATCTCATTCTTTGTTCCAACGATTCTTTGTCAAAGCAAAATCTCTTATCATACCCCGTCGTCCATACCTTGCCGCTGATTCTGAGTTCATTCAATACCTTCCGCCCTGCCGTCTTGTATATCGCTACGACGTCACCTACGGGTTTGGCGATATACTCTGCGACAATATGAACGTGGTTTGAGCAAACCGCCAGCGCAAGTATCTTTTGCCCGAGCACCGTACCCTGTTTCATAATTGCATCACACACAACCTCTTTATGTTTCGCCGATAGGCGCACTGTTTCCCGGGATTGCAATTCCCTATTCGTCTCCAACAACTTCTCATCACCCGGCAGGACTTTACTCATTTTCACATACCCCCTTTCATCGCCCTGCAACCACGTCCCGTATGTCGTCCACGTCAACATATATCCAAGTGTTTCTCTCATTGTATTTCTTCGTTGTATTTAGCCCCGACTTCCAGTCGGGGTCCTCAACATATTTAGCCCCGGCTTTCAGCCGGGGTCATAAGAACTGCACTCCCTTTTTGTACTCGTTCACACGGTCATTGCACCGGCCAAAACACATAATCGCCGTCCCCATCATCCGCCCACTTCGGGTCGTGTTCCCCGCCGTCATCGTCAAAGTCATGGGCAAAACTGTAAAGCTGGAAACCGTCGCCTGATAGTTTATAAACCAGCGGCTTGCCGCTGAAAACATCCATCGACAACTCATCAAAATAGCCGGCCGTAACAAGCTCTTGAAGATTCTCAGGATACCGCCCAGTGTCGCCTTTGTAACGCAAAATGGCGGTTGTTACCAGCAGACCGTCCGTGTGCCCCTCGACCCTGTATGAAAGGTGCAACACCCGCGCAACAGCAGAGGCCAGCGTATTCAACAGCAAGTTGCGCGCCGTCATTTGTTCGACGGTATCCTCGACGTTCACATTCTCCGCGTGCAGCCGGTAGGGCGGCTGTTCCGCAGCCCATGCCAGGTACCCGTACATCTTGTCGCACGTTTCGACCGTCTCGCGTCTGTCTAAACAGATTGGCGCACGGCGTTTCAAAACAGTTATGTTGCTCATCCACGCAGCCAGATAACCGAGCGACGGCGTCCTGCGCCATTGGCCTACAAAAACGCCGCCGCCCTTGCCGTCGTCGCTATAGAGCCGCTGCACCTGGTCGTAAAATATCAATCTCTCACCTGTAAAGTCCACGAGGAACGGCTGTGCGGCCAAAACCTGGCCCAGTTCCTTCTGAAAACGCCCGAGGGTTTCAGAGTCGGCGCTTGTACGTTCAAGAACTTGAAACGCCGATTGCAGAGACATCGCACTGACGGCAATGCCTACCAATTGTTCGATTAACAGCTTCGGCCCGGCAAGGAATGTCCCCATCCTGTAAACACCGCACAACTGCTCCAGCGCAGCTCCCGCCTGTCCGTTCTGGGCCAGCATCTTTGCCTCGGCGCAAAGCAGATGGCCGGCAGTCCGAAACTGACGCATGTGCGCCAGACCGGCTCTCATCAAGTCATTGCTGGGTGCCTGAAGCTCCACCCAGTAATACCTCTTCTCAAGGCCCTGCCTGAGCATTGCCAGCAACTCGCTGTTCGACCGTACCCACGTGCTGACGGTGTTAGAATCGCTCTCGTTCATATCGCCCGGCCAGACCTTCTGAAGCTCCCGCATCTTCGCCGGCATCTCGCTCATCAGCGAGTATGCCTTCTCGAAATACGGCGCAGCATTCTCATTCGGGTCAAAATCCGCCGGCCGGGAAATCCTGTTGAACTCCTCGACATAATTGACGGTAACCCGCGGCCTGTTCGCCTTCATTTTCCCCGTCCATATCGAAAACAGCGCCGCCAATATGCACGCAATTATAAGAACAAACAAACCCGCATATAATGACTTCTGCTCGCTCATACTTCCAATCGTTCGATTATAATCTACGCCCAAGTACACGACCCCGGCTGAAACCCGGGGTCATAAAAACCAAACCTCAACCCACGTCGCACCCTTCGTACTTACCCCTGGGTTCTACCCAGTATCGCCACCCGCCGGCGAAGACTCGGTAGCCCCCATGTTCTTGGGCAGTTCCTTCGGATTAAGTTGAACTGTCTCTGTGTATCCCTCCGCGCCTTCGCAATCAACTGAGACTTCAACCTTAAACGGTTCGGAGTCGCCGTTTTCAAGGACCATTCTGAGCCAGATAGCAATGTGCTTCTCCTGTTTCCAGTAAGGCAGATTGCTATTGGAGATTATCACGCCATCGACCATTTCGAGCATTTTAAGGTCCACTTTAGTGTTGAATGTGTTGGAACGATACTGTCGGACCGTGTATGTGCGATTATCCTCCCTATCCTTACCCGGAGCTTGTTTTTCCGCTGGCAACCAGAAAGTTACTGTCGGCTTTACCCAGTCGAAGCCAGAAGTATTAGTTATCTTGAACTGTATTCTATATGACTTGAAGGGGTCGGGGCATCTATTGTAGAAATCCTTAAGTTCCCCTGAAAGGTCTGCCTTATTATAAATTTTCTCTCCGGAATCCTGTGGTGCGATGTACGCCTCAACACTCGCCTTTATCTTCTTAACTGCTGGGTTTGTTGCCGAGAGAGCGACGATCACTGTAATAGCGACCGCACAGGTGCCAAGAATCTCTATCAGTCTTTCGGCTTGGGAATCGCATCCCAACAAGCCAGAGTAAGAGCACGCTATTAGAACCAAAGTCCCGGCAATTACCCCCAACATCAACCACACGTATATGTTTTTCATATTTGGAGCATCCACTACAATTTTACGCGGGACTGTCAGCGTTCTTACCGCTGATTTGTTCCAGTTCCATCCCGAACCTGTCTAACTTCTTCTGCCCATCGTCATATTGCGAGTAGGCGTTTCGCAGGTGTTTGCCCAATACCTCCCAGGTGGAAATAAATTGTGCAAAGTCGGCGTTGAGTTTTTTCAGGTTCTGTCTTATCTCCGCCGCCTGCTTTTCAATCTGCAAACCGTGCAGACCCATCACAATCGTCATCAGATACGCATATAAAAGGTTCGGCGAGACCGGTATAACCTTCTTATCCAGTGCATACTGGACAATATCCTGCGTATCGCCCGCCTGCTTCGCAATCGTCTCGTAATAGACG
Source organism: uncultured Pirellulales bacterium (assembly GCA_964353475.1). Lineage (GTDB taxonomy): Bacteria > Planctomycetota > Phycisphaerae > Sedimentisphaerales > Anaerobacaceae > CAYGVZ01. The sequence continues at coordinate 12,415 of CAYGVZ010000032.1, forward strand.
TTCTCCGCAGGGACATACATCAGCGCAAAATCCAGTGTCCCCTCGTTCGGCCTGATATAGTTGCCTGCAATTTTGTCGATGTGGTTCACTACGTCTTTGAGAAACTGCTTTCGGTGACGCTGCCTCTCGTCGTCGCTTTGTGCCTGGGCAAGCCGTTCAAAACTCGGCAGGGGGAACTTGGCATCCACCGAGACATTGAATTGCGCCAATTTTATCAGGGCATCGACCCGCTGGCCGTCCTTGAAACCGTATTGAAGCTCGTAAGCATCCTTGGGCAGGATTTGCGAAAGCAGGTTCTCCAGCGACCACTCGCCCATCTGCCCCCGCAGCTTCGGCGAGCTCAGAATATCCTGCAACCGCCTGACCTCATCGCCCACCTTTTGCATTTGCGCGCTGGCGGTCTGTATCTGGCCTATCTGGGTATGCAGCTTATTGAGCGTTTCAACGCTGGACCGCAGGTTCTCGCTCAGTGCGCTCTGACCGGTCTGGAGGGATTGCTGCAGCGACTGGCTGGTCTTGTCCTGTGCACCTCTGAGGGCTTCGAGCTGCTGCTGTAAGGCACTTATCGCGGCTTGTTGCGCCGCCAATTTTTCTCCACTGGCCAGGGTTGACTTGAACAGCAGTATCAGCATCCCAACCAGCAATACGGCGATTATAACCAGCAGCACTGTTTCCATAGGGTAGCCCTTTGAAAGCGGGGTCATTATAGCCGTTCGCAGCGAAGGCGTCAAAGCCGGACGCTCCCGCAGGCGCAAATGCAGCGCGTTTCAGATTTACAGGTAACCGCTCTCTCTGGGTCATTGCGAGCGTAGCGAAGCAATCTCAGTACCCGCACCAGGAAGATTGCTTCGGCCCAAACGGCGGGCCTCGCAATGACCGTTTTCCAGGCAAACGCTACCTGCAAATCCGCCTAGGGATGGCCTGCGCGACGTGAATCGCACCCGCGCAAATGATAAACCTTGATATGAGGAATGAAGGGCAATATCCTGTTGCAGCTATGGCAGCGATTAAGGCAGTAATCTTTGATTGGGGCGGCGTGATGGTCGATGACCCCGCGCCAGGGCAGGTTCAATACTGTGCAAAGGCCCTCGGCGTTACCGAACAGGCATACAGCGACGCATATCATCTCTTCGGCGACGACTTCCAAACAAACAAAGTCACCGAGCAGCAGTTCTGGCGAAATATGACGCGACTGCTCAATGTCCCCATCCCCAAAGCCAGGTCGCTCTGGGCCGATGCCTTTGCCGCCATATACCGGGAAAGACCACAAATGTTCAAGCTGGTTAAAACACTCAGAGAAAATGGCTGCAAGACAGCGCTGCTCTCAAATACCGAGATGCCCGTTGTCCGCTCCTTTGACGCACCCAAGTACGATATGTTTGACGTTGTGGTTTTTTCCTGCATCGAGGGCGTTCGCAAACCTGACAGGAAAATCTATGAGATTGTCCTGCGAAAACTCGCTACGCCAGCCGAACAAACCGTCTTTATTGACGACAGGCAGGATTTCATTGAAGGCGCAAAGAAGGTCGGCCTGAAAACTACCACCTTCACCAGCCCTCAGAAAGTAATTGCCGAACTCACTCGCCTCTGTCTCAGATAATTTTTCAAGAAGGTCGGCAAGCCAACAAATAAATTGCGCCGCTCACGGCTTGGCGCTGATTCGCAAATTTCTATGCTCGATGCTTACCGTTATTTTTGAGCCGGCTTCAAGAATCAGAGGACGGTCAAATATCAGATGCACCCGGCCACCTTCGCGCACCGCCTGCGCCGGGCGTTTTTCCCCGTTCAGACGCACCGCAGCCCGCGTACATTCCTTGCCCTGCTCTAATTCAAATACAAGCTCTTTCAGCACTGCCTTGCCGTATGCAAGCTCGATAATCTCTGTCTGCCTGTTTCTGGCGCGTTTTTGCGAAAACAATCCCCAGCCCTCGCTGGTTGTGAAGAACGAAATATGGTCTTCGGGCCTCCAAACGGGTGCAAAACCCAGCATGCCCGCAGGGCCATCATAAACAAATCCTTGGCAGGCCAGCAGCACCGACCAGACGCTCATCGCCCTGCCGTAAAATTTACCGCTCTCATCGTCGCTGAATGGATTGCCTGAATGTCCCTCGTATTGAATATTGCGTCGCTGCCTGCCGTCGTGCCGGTCCGCAACCGCCTTTACCACCATTAGACCATCCTCGAGCATCCCGTTCTGAATCATCGTTGCCGCCGCCGCGTACTCTGTCCCCGTCCAGACCTCGTTTCCGTATTGAACCGCCTTTTTCGGCTTGTCTGCCGTTTGTGTGGCGGGCTTTTCCACCAGCGGCCACGTTATCATCAGCATCCCCGCATCGTTATAGTCCACGAACTTGCGCTCGGTGAATTTGAAATTGCGAAAGTCGGTGCGGAAGTTGTATCGCAGCAGCGATTCCAGCGCCTTGTGTATCCTGTCCTGCGGATAATATGGACCGAGACCAAGCTGTTTCGCCCACCATTCACCGAGGAGCTGGTCGATGTGACAGCCGTTGCCGTAATCCTCGCGCGGCTGCGCATCCGGTATCTGGATGTAATACTCGCCGTTCCAAAGCGTCCCATTCTGCTTCTTTGCGCCGAGTCCACAAATCCGGCTGTATCGCGACGCAGCATCGGCGTCCCCTTCAAGCGTTGCCATTTTTTCGCACGCCTCCAGCGCCGCAAGATACATCGTCCCAAGCCACGATGTGCTGCCGCCGAGATTGCCGTCCAACGTATTACCCTGCTGGCCGGAGAGAGCACCGTCTTCATCCGAGTCCCACCTCTTAATCGCGTGCTCCATCGCCTTTTCGATTTTAGGCCAGTATTTATCTAACCAGCCGTTGTTTGCGCCGGTCAGGTGCTCGCGGTAACAGCCAAGAATCTCACCCAATAGCCCGTCAATCTCATCCCCGCCTTCCGGCTGACGGTTTGGGATACTGCCGTTGTCTTTCTGATAACTCATCGCCTGCTCCCGCAATCTGCGGGCAAGCGATGGGTACAGGCGTGCGTGCAGTTGCGCATACTGATAGACGTGACTGCAATTGCCGTAGCAGCAGCCCGAATCAACGTTAGTCCCTTCCCAGAACCCTAAGTATTTGTCCGCCGCCCAGAAACATGTCTTGCTGTGCATAATCGAAAACTGCGAACTCAGCCGGTCCAAAAGCCACCTCGGCAGATTCGAT
>CAYGVZ010000033.1:0-15316 GCA_964353475.1 uncultured Pirellulales bacterium
CGACCCTGTTGATGGGGGCGACTTTCCCGCTGGTTTCGGCTCTTGCAATGACCAGACCCGACAGAGAGGCGGGCGTCGTGGGGACAGTTTACTTCTTCAACATTATGGGGAACGTCGCCGGCGGAGCGGTGACTGCCTTCGTGCTGCTGGGCCGGCTGGGGACGGAAGGGACAATAATCGCCTTTTCAAGCGTGGGCGTGCTGGCAGCCCTCTTCGTGCAAAAGGCGGGCAATGGCAATTTACGATTAGGGGAGCGCATCGGCCTGACGGTGCTGCTGCTGGCGGCCAATCTTGTATTCTCACCCCACAAGGGCGAGCTGTATCAAGCAATTCATTTAGAGGCAATGGAGCAGCCGCAGACATACGTCGAAGAGGGCGTGGACGCGGTAGTGGTGACAAACACAGACACAGTGAACGTGGCGAATTTCATAAACGGTCTTGGCCACGGGAGGCGTCCGCAGCCGTTGTATGTGTATGAGACAATCGAGGCATTGAGTTTTGCCCGCCAGGCCGAGGACATCCTCGTCATAGGTTTTGGAGCAGGAACGGTTGTCGAGACGGCCCTGTCGTGCCCGCAGGTGCGAAACGTCACGGTGGTCGAATTGAGCGGCACACTTATCAAGAACCTGAGTAAGATTCCGTTTTATCAGGCAATGTTCAAAAACAATCGGCTGAAGCTGATTGTCGATGACGGCAGAAGGTTCCTCCTGGGCAGCAACGAGAAATACGACCTGATACTGACAGACCCGTTGCGTGCGACGACCGCATATAGCAATAATCTCTATTCGCGCGGGTTCTACAATCTGGCGAAACGGCATCTCAGGAGCGGCGGCGTCCTGATGGCGGGGATATACGAGCACGACGACGATATAAACAGGGTTATGCGAAAAACAGCGGCCTCGGCGTTCGACTACGTGCGAGTGTACAGGTACTTCTGTCTTGGTTCAAACGAGCCGTTTGAAAAAAACGATGAGCGACGCCGACAGCTTGTCGCCGGCTTCCCGGCGCAGATGCAGAAGATGCTGGGGGCGGACCGGATGCTTGACCTGGCGGCGGCGGAACTGGGCGGCGAGGCGGAGGCAAAACTGGAGAAAATATACCTGGGAGACAGGCAATTTGTCGAGGCGACTGCCGGCGGCTATCCGATAAACACGGACGATAAGCCCGTCTGCGAGTATTACATCGGACTGAAGGTCAAAAAGCAGCTTGGCTTGATTGATTAGGATATGACGTACAGGTGTCCAATCTGCAGGAAGATTGTTAGGGCGGTCGGGGATGGCCCGGCTCGCCTCGCCCGACGCGAGTCGGAGCGGGCGGAGCAGGCGGGCTTCTTGCCGTTCTGCTCTCAGCGCTGTAAGCTGATTGACCTGGGGCACTGGTTTGACGCGGACTATAAGATACTGACGCAGTTACAGTCAGGAGCATCGGAGCGGTCCGGCGAGGAAACGCCGCGGGAAGGACAGCAGTGAGAAAGATAGTTCGAGAGGTTATGGGTTCGGCTGGGAAAGACCGATAATAGTATGGTGGGGCACGGTGTGAGACGGAATTGGCTTGCCTCTGCCCCCGCTCCTGTCTTCCGACAGGAAGACGCGGGGGCAAGTCGAGGCAGCAGGGCGGTATTGGAAAGGAATCAATATGAATAGCGAAGAACTATACCGGCAGTTTGTGGATAGTTTCACGTTCCTGAAGATATTCAGGGTTTTTCGTATGGCGATTCAGCCGAGCAAGCTGATAATCGCGTTTGCCGCGCTGCTGGCGGTGTGTGCTGCCGGCTGGGTGATGGACTTCACCAGGACGGTGGTTGCTACACCTGGGACAAACGGGCAAACGACCGAACTGAATATGTACGTGCGAAGTCCGGAGCAGGTGCAGTCATATATTGAGCGGTTTAGGGAGCGAGGTGAGCACAGGGGCGTGTTTGAGACGGTATGGGGTTTCGGGAGCGACAGATTTCACGGGGCGATTACCGCGTTATTTTCGTTTGAGCTTCCGGTGGTAGCCGGCAACATCGCCGACTGTTTCAAGGCGGCGCAGTGGGCGCTGCGGTATCACTTCATTTACTGCGTCATATTTGCTGCCATAGCCCTTGTAGTGACGGCGGTAGCGGGCGGCGCAATCTGCCGGATTGCGGCCCTTCAGTGCGCGCGGGATGAAAAACCGGGAATGGGCGAGGCGCTGCGGTTCAGTATAAAACGGTTCTCGAGTTTTTTCACGGCGCCGTTAGTGCCTGTTGTGATAGTCGTTATCATCGGCATTGCAGTTGGAATCGTAGGGCTGATTGGTAATATCCCGCGACTCGGCGAACTGGTTGTCGGCCTATCGACCCCGGCGCTGCTGGCCGCCGGCGCCCTGATGGCGCTTGCGCTGATTGGCACGATTGCAGGATTCAATCTGATGTACCCTGCGGTGGCCTATGACGGCACAGACAGCTTTGACGCGGTGAGCAGGGCGTTTAACTACATATATGCGCGTCCGTGGCGGACGGGTTTTTATAGCGTTGTTGCGGCGGTTTACGGCGCGATTTGTTATACGTTTGTGCGGCTGTTCGCTTTTGCGCTGCTGTGGACGACTCACTGGGCGCTGCGCCTTGCAGTGTGGGCCGGCAGTACGAACGGCCAGGGCGACAAGGTTTCGGTGATATGGGCGGAGCCGAGCTTTATGAGACTGCACGCTTACCCGACTTCGGCGCTGAACTGGTCGGAATCAGCGTCGGCTTTCCTGATATATGTATCGGTGCTCATCGTGGTTGGTCTGCTGGTGTCGTTCATAATGAGCTTTTACTTTTCAGCCGGCACGGTGATATATGCGCTTCTTCGCAACAAGGTGGACGGCGCCGAGATAAGCGACGTTTATGCGGAGCAGGAGCAGCCGGGCAAAGAGCCGGCGGTGCCGCAACAGGAGAGCAAGCCCGACTCACCAGATACCGCTTAGAGCTGCAGGATTTTCAAGAGCAACCGAAAAGCGGGGGCGCTGTGGCGATGCTCCTCCTTGTCAGCATTCTGAGCCGGGTCGTCCCATAAAAAGCGGCCAATCATATCCGGCCTTCGCTCTGAGATTATTGACAGGGCCGTAAGTAACTATTAGGATTAGCTTTGTATGTAATCGTCTTAGCGTTGCCTGACGATAGGAATATATGCCGGATACGAAGACCAACATTCAACCAGTTGAGGCATCTCCAGTGCCGCCGGTGGGCGGCCCTTCAACCCGCCGCGGCGGGTTGAGGTTTCGCAAGCCGTTAATCGTTCTCGCCCACGTAGTTGTTTTTTCGTTTTCACTGCTGGCGTCTTTCCTGCTTGCAAACAATATGCAGTTCAGAGCGAGTTGGCTGGTGGAGCAGTATCCTGCGCTGCTCGTTTTCTTCCTTGCCGTCAAACTGATTATATTCGGTCTTCTCGGGCAGTACCGCGGGTGGTGGCGATACGTGGGGATGTCGGACCTTATGGCGATACTCCGCGCGTCGCTGCTGGGCACGCTGGTCATCGTGGCGTTGTGGATAGCGGGGCTATACATAGACGTTGTAAGGCGAAGTTACCCGCCGGTCTTCGAGGTCAGCCAAGGCGTGTTTATGGCGGATATGTTCGGGACTCTGCTGCTGCTGGCGGGGCTGCGGATGGCGATTCGGCTTTACTACGAGGAGTTCCGGACGGTTGAGGCCGGCCGTCTCAAGCGGTTTCTCATTGTGGGCGCCGGCAACACCGGCGAGGCGCTTTTCCGCGAGATACATCGAATGCCGGTTGTCGAATATGACGTCATCGGGTTCATAGACGACGACCCGGCCAAGCAGGGCATCAGCATTCACGGCATAGTCGTGTTGGGGACGGTGGAACAACTGCCGCAAATCTGCAGGGAACACAACATCGAGGAAGTGGCGATTGCGATGCCGTCTGCAACGCACAGGCAGAGGCGGCGAGTCGTTCAGGTCTGCCAGGGAACGAAGGTGCGCTTCCGCACCGTGCCTTCGATGACCGACATAGCATCGGGCAGATTTCGCGTCTCGCAGATACGAGATGTGGATATTAACGACCTGCTGGGTCGTGAGGCGGTGCAGCTTGACCTTGACCTGATAGAGCAGTTCACGAAAGACAAGGTTGTTCTGGTAACCGGGGCCGGCGGCAGCATCGGCTCGGAGATGTGCAGGCAGCTTGCGAATTTCGGGCCGGTGATGCTGTTGCTTGTTGAGCAAGCGGAAAACCCCCTGTTCTATATCGAGCGGGAACTGAACAGGCGATTCCCAGGCGTGCAGGTCAAGGCGGTTATATGTGACATTACCGACAAGGTGCGAATCGAATGGATATTCGAGCGATACAAACCGCAGGTTGTAATTCACGCCGCCGCGCATAAACACGTTCCCCTGATGGAGCTTAATCCCGGCGAGGCGATAAAGAACAATGTTATCGGCACGAGGACTGTGGCGGACGCGGCGGACAAGTACGGCGCAACCCATTTTGTGATGATAAGCACCGACAAGGCCGTGAACCCGACCAGTATAATGGGTTCGTCCAAGCGGATTGCGGAGCTGTATATCCAGGACTTGAACAAGACCAGCAGCACGCATTTTGTCACCGTGCGGTTCGGCAACGTCCTTGATTCGGAAGGTTCCGTCGTGCCCATATTCCGCAAGCAGATAGCCGACGGCGGGCCTGTAACGGTGACTCACCCTGAGATGAAACGCTATTTTATGACTATACCGGAGGCGAGCCAGTTGGTGCTGCAGGCGGCCTCAATGGGACAGGGGGGTGAGATATTTGTCCTCGATATGGGCGAGCCGGTGAAAATTGTTGACCTGGCGAGAGAGCTTATCACGCTGAGCGGATTTCGGCCCGGCGAGGACATTGAGATAACGTTCACGGGGACAAGGCCCGGCGAAAAACTCTTCGAGGAACTCTCGATTAAGGGCGAGGATATGCTGCCCACGCGACATCCCAAAATCGGAATATGGAAAAATATTTCGATGGAGCGCGACCGGCTGCGCACGGGCATCGACAAGCTTGTCGAGACGGCCCACAATCAGGACCACGCGGCGATTGTCGCAAAGATAAAAGAGCTTGTCCCCGAGTACTGCGGCAACAATAACCACTCATAAAGACCGTTTTGCAGGCGACCGCTGCCTGCAAACTTGGATTGCACCTCCTTCCCATTCCTTGTTCGGATTGGCCTTGATTATCAACATCCGCTGGCTTAACATCATCGCTTTCGGAAACGGCAATAAGGTGCTATTTGGCAGGGTTGACAGTGCCGATTTATGAGTACAAATGCAGTGATTGCGGCAGGATAAGCGAATTCCTTGAGTCGGCCAAAGGCAGCAAGGACAGGAAATGTCTTCATTGCGGCGGGAACAAACTCGAGAAGCAATTCTCGGTCTTTGCCGCAAGGGTTAAAGAAGGCGAGTCCAAAAAGTGCCTCGGCTGTACAGACAGCGCCTGCCCGCATTCGCAGCATTGAAGTATATGCGGTGAGACGATATGAGCGACAAGAAGGGTTTTTATAACTTCAACGAGATTGAGAAGAAGTGGCAGCAATACTGGGAGGCACACAAGACCTTCAGGGCTTCCGACTGCGACGGCAGGAAATCCAAGTACTACGTCCTTGATATGTTCCCGTACCCGAGCGCACAGGGTTTGCACGTGGGGCACCCGGAGGGTTATACCGCGAGCGATATCGTCACCCGTTACAAGCGAATGAAGGGGTTCAACGTCCTGCACCCGATGGGCTGGGATGCCTTCGGCCTGCCTGCGGAGCAGTACGCAATCCAGACCGGGACGCATCCCGCCAGCACCACCGCCAAAAACATCGACGGTATGCGCTGCCAAATCAAGTCGCTGGGTTTTAGCTATGACTGGGACAGAGAGGTCAACACCACTGACCCCGGCTACTACAAGTGGACGCAGTGGATATTCCTCAAGATGTTCAAGAGCTACTTCGACGTAAAAGAACAGAAAGCAAAACCAATAAGCGAGCTGCCCATTCCTTATGGGATGAGCGAAACCGCGCGACAGAGATACATTGACGACCATCGCCTCGCCTATGAAGACGAGGTTCCGGTCAACTGGTGTCCCGTGCTGGGGACAGTGCTTGCCAATGAAGAGGTAATAGGGGGTGTGAGCGAGCGCGGGGGCCATCCCGTCATACGCAAACCGATGCGCCAGTGGATGCTGCGAATCACCAGATACGCCGAGCGCCTGTTGGACGACCTTGCTGAAGTTGACTGGCCTGAATCAATCAAGAAGCTGCAAATCGACTGGATTGGCAAGAGCATCGGCGCCGAGGTGGATTTCAAGGTCGATGGTCATGATGATGTGATTCGCGTATTTACCACGCGGCCTGATACCCTCTTTGGTGCGACATATATGGTGCTTGCGCCCGAACATCCGCTGGTTGATGTGATTACCAGCCAAGAACAGAAGACCGCCGTCAAAAAATACCGCGAAGAGGCCGCCCGCAAAAGCGACCTTGACAGAACAGACCTCGCAAAGGAAAAAACCGGCGTCCCTACGGGGGCTTTCGCAATCAATCCCGTCAATAATGAGAAAATCCCGATTTGGATTAGCGACTATGTTCTTATAAGTTATGGCACCGGTGCTATTATGGCTGTCCCCGCGCACGATGACCGCGACTTTGAATTCGCAAAGAAGTTCAACCTGTCTATTATTCAGGTTGTTGAGCCGCCCGATGCCGAACAAGTCGAGCTTGTCAGGCAGGGCCGGCTGTGTTTTATCGGGGATGGCACGGCGATTAACTCAGGCGAGTTTACCGGCTTGCGGACGGCTGACTTCAAGGAAAGAATCACAAACTGGCTCGAACAGAAAGACCTCGGCAAGAAGGCCGTCAATTACAAACTCCACGACTGGCTATTCAGCAGGCAGCGCTACTGGGGCGAGCCGTTCCCGCTCGTGCATTGCGACAAGTGTGGCATTGTCGCGTTGGCGGAATCGGTGTTGCCGCTGACGTTGCCGGAGTTGAAGGACTACACGCCACCGGCGACCGGTGAACCGCCGCTGGCGAAAGCGACGGGGTGGTTGAAAACGACCTGCCCGCAGTGCGGCGGTCCAGCGAAGCGGGAGACCAACACAATGCCGCAATGGGCGGGAAGCTGCTGGTATTACCTGCGATACTTAGACCCGAAAAACAGCGACCGCTGCTGCGATGCGGCCAAGGAAAAATACTGGATGCCGGTTGACCTCTATATCGGCGGGGCAGAACACGCAGTCCTGCATTTGCTCTACTCGCGCTTCTGGCACAAGTTTCTTTACGACCTGAACTATGTCACCACCAAAGAGCCGTTCAAGAAGTTAGTCAATCAGGGAATGATTTTAGGCGAAGACGGCCAGAAGATGAGCAAATCACGCGGCAACGTTGTCAATCCCGACAAGGTCGTCACCGATTACGGCGCCGACTCGATGCGGCTGTACGAAATGTTTATGGGCCCTCTCGAGGCGGTCAAACCCTGGAGTATGCAGGGAGTCGAAGGCGTCCACAGGTTTTTGCAGCGCGTCTGGCGATTGGCGATTGACGAGGAAACGGGCAATTTATCCGACGCCGTCAAGGACGTGCAGGCCGATGAGGCGACGGTGCGACTGCTTCACCAGACAATCAGGAAAGTCGGCGATGACATCGAGACCTTCGGCTTCAACACCGCCATCAGCGCAATGATGATTCTCTCGAATCACTTAGGCAAGCTCGAAACGAGACCCAAATCGGTAATCGAAAAACTCGTACTTATCCTCTCTTCCTTTGCCCCTCATATCGCCGAGGAACTCTGGCAGAAACTGGGCCACACTAATACCCTTGCTTACGAGCCGTGGCCTCAATATGACCCGGGACTTATCAAAGAAACGGAAATCGAATTAGCCGTCCAGGTCAACGGCAAAATCAAAGACAAAATCGTTGTCTCGGCCCAGGCCGACGATGAGCAGATAAAGCAAAAGGCCCTCGCGTGCGAAAAGGTGATTGCCGCCGTAGCAGGCAGACAGCCGAAGAAAGTCATCGTCATCAAATCCCGGCTTGTGAACATCGTCGTTTAGATTGGAATGAGCGTGATAAGGATTGCTTATTGCGGGTTAAATTGTATCAAGTGCCCCATTTACCTGGCGACGAGGGAGAAAGACCCTAAAAAACAAAGGCAGATGAGGGAGCAGATTGCCCGCGATATCAAGAAACACTATGGTATAGAAAGTCGCATAGAGGATGTTACCGACTGTGATGGGTGCACGACAAAAAACGGAAAACTGTTCTCAGGGTGCCAGAAGTGCCAAATAAGGAAATGTGCGAGAGAAAAAGGCATTGAGAATTGTGCACATTGCAGTGAATACGCCTGCGAGAAGCTTGAGAAGTTTTTTAATTCCGGCGGCAAACTCGTCGAGGTAGATGCCAGAAAGCGGCTGGATGAGATAAAGGCCCGGCTCTAAAAAGTCATTATGTATTCTGTGGTCGCCTGATGCATATCGAAATAGAAGCCAAACTGAAGGTGGATTCGCTGGACGCCGTTGCAGCCAGGGTTGCACAGTCGGGTGCAACGTTTGTGCGCGAGCAGACCGAGACGGACACGTACTTTGATGATGCGCAGGGTAATCTGAAAAAAGCCGACAAGGCCTTTCGCCTTCGATGCGTGCAATCGCCGGAGGGAGAAAAGCTACTGCTTACTTTCAAAGGCCCCAAGGCGCAGGGCCACTTCAAGAGAAGACAGGAAGTCGAGGTCGAAGTATGCGGCCGGGACGCCGCTGAAGAGCTTCTTATCGGCCTGGGCTATGAAAAGGCGGTGAGATTCCAGAAATTCCGGCGTATCTGGCAAATGGGCGATTGTCTGGTCTGCCTTGACCATTTGCCTGTCATCGGCGATTTTGTCGAAATCGAAGGCCCCGATGACAAGCAAATAGCCGAGGTTCAACAAAAACTCGGACTGGCCGAACTGAAGCATATACCGCACAGTTACTCTTCTTTGATGCGCAAAGAGCTGCGCCGGCTCGGCAGAACGGACAAGGACATACCCCTCTAAAGCGTGCGCCTATGCTGAAACCACAGGACGGCTATATTTGTTGTATCGTCAACCCCAAATCAGGGGCAAGCAGCGGCGACAAGCTGCCCGGCCAGCAGTTCGAGCAATATCTTATTGACAGGGGCTTTGAGGTTCGCGTGAATCTGACCGAATCCTTAGACCACGCCTGCGAGCTGTCCAGTGCCGCCGCGGTCGATTCCGATTGTGCTATGGTGGTTGTGGTCGGCGGGGACGGCACGGTCAGAGAAGTCGCTCACGGGCTTGAAGGCAGCGACAAGCCGCTCCTGATTATCCCCGGCGGCACCGAGAACCTCTTAGCCAACGAGCTTGGTCTCGATAAAAGAATCAAAACGCTCGTCAGGACATTCGAGGCCGGCGACATCGCAACTATGGACCTCGGAAATGCCAACGGCAAATGTTTCACCTCAATCGCCGGCTTCGGCTTCGACGGCGAGGTCGTAAGACGAGTCAGCGAGAACCGCAGGGGCCACATAACGTACTTTGACTATTTCTGGCCGCTCTGGAGAACCTTCTGGCAGTACAAATTCCAGCCGATGGACGTCGTAGTTGACGGCCGGCAAATCTTCGAAGACCGCGGGCTCGTTTTCGTGGGTAATATCTCCAGATACGCCGTCGGCCTGAAAATCCTTGGCCGCGCCGATTATAGCGACGGCCTGCTCGATGTCTGTATTTACAGGTGTGATTCACATCTCTGCCTGCTCAAACATTCCGCAATGACCGTCGCCAAACGACACATACGCTCCGGCCAGGTTATCTACCAGCAGGGCAGCAACATCAGGATAAGCTCGGATGCCGCAGGCATAGCGACTGAAATAGACGGCGACCCCGGGCCGGCCCTGCCCGTTGAAATCAGGATTATCCCGCAGGCAATCAGGATTGTGACGCCCAAAGGCGCCAGGCCCGCCGGTATCAGAACTCACCTTTTCAGGTTATTCAGGTGATTATTGTATGTAAATTAAATCAAAGGTGAAGATTATGACAGAGAGCCATTTTAAGATAGGCGGTATCGAAATCAGTTTGAGGGGGCCGCTGTTTGTGATGGCAGGCCCCTGCGTCATCGAAACGAAGCGTATATGCCTCGACATCGCAGGCCGGCTTGCAGAAATCGCCGACAGGACCGGCGTCGGCATCATTTTCAAGGCAAGTTTCGACAAGGCAAACAGGAGCAGTATAAAGAGTTTCCGCGGCCCCGGTCTTGAAAAGGGTCTTGAGATTCTCTCGGCGGTGCGTGAGAAAACCAAACTGCCCGTTATGACAGATGTCCACCTGCCCGACCAGGCCGGCCTCGTCGCCAAAACGGTCGATTGCCTCCAGGTGCCCGCCTTTCTTTGCAGGCAAACCGATTTGCTGTGCGCCTGCGCCGAAACGGGAAAGCCCGTCAACGTCAAAAAGGGCCAGTTCCTCTCGCCGGAAGAAATGAAGAACGTAGTTGAAAAAATCCGCTCCTGCGGCAACAACAGGATAATCCTCACCGAGCGCGGGACTTTCTTCGGCTACAATCGGCTTGTCAACGATATGACCGGCATCGAGATTATGAAACAACTTGGCTGCCCCGTTGTTTTTGACGCCACCCACAGCGCCCAGCAGCCCGGCGGTCTCGGTACCGCCAGCGGCGGAATGCGCGAAATGGCGCCAATCCTTGCCAGGGCCGCAGTCGCCGCCGGCGCCAACGGCCTCTTTCTTGAAGTCCACACCGACCCCGACAAGGCCAAATCCGATGCCGCCACGATTATGCCCATCGCCTGGGTCGAAAACCTGCTTACGGTGTGCAGGAAGATATTCTTAACCGTCCGCGAGAACTCCCGTGGCTGACAAAAAGACATATCTCTATGGGCCTGTGCCTTCCCGCCGGCTGGGACGCAGCTTGGGCGTCGATATAGTCCCTTACAAGACCTGCACCCTCAACTGCGTCTATTGCCAGCTTGGCCGCACCGCCCGCACAACGACCGAACGAAAAGAGTATGTCCCCGTTGGTGATGTCCTCGCCGAAATTCAGAATCGTCTCGACCAGGGCATAGACGCCGATTTTATCACTATTGGCGGCTCTGGTGAACCCACCCTGCACAGCCGGCTTGGCGAGATTATCCACAGCATCAAAAAGATGACCAAAATCCCCGTCGCCGTACTTACCAACGGCACCCTCTTGTACCGACCCGATGTCAGGGCCGATTGTGTGCTCGCCGACGTGGTCTTGCCTTCCCTGGATGCAGCGGACGAGCCGGCCTTTAGTACCGTCAATCGTCCCCATCCCGACCTTTCCGTGAACCGGCTTATTGATGGTCTCTGTGAATTCAGAAAACAATATCACGGCCGGATATGGCTGGAGGTCTTCCTCATCGAGGATTTTAACACTGATAACAGGCAAATCAGGATGCTCAAAGCGGCAATCGACCGCATCCGCCCGGATAAGGTACATCTCAATACCGCCGTGCGGCCCGCCGCCGAGCCGGGTATCTCGAAGGTTGCTGTCGATAAACTGCAGAAAATCGCCGAAACGCTCGGCCCCCGCTGCGAGGTAATCGCCGATTTCGTATCCGCTCATTGCGGCCAGGCAACGGGCGCTCCGCTCCAGACCTTGCTGTCAATGCTGAAACGCAGGCCCTGTTCGCTCGACGATATTACCTCATCTCTCAAGCTCAGCCGGGAGCAGGCAGAGGCATACATCAGGCAACTGGCCGAGCAGCGTCTGGTCTGCCCGGAGGAGCAGGGCGGCGTTACTTTTTACAGACCCCTCTGACGCGTTGCCTTTTCCTTCTTGGTCGGACCGGATGGACCCCGCACAAAATCTGCCCCTGCACCGCTCAATTTGTAAAGTAGCCCGCCCTATTGGCCGATAAAAGCTCTGTAGTGTCGTTGCAGCCGATGATTTTATCGCCTCTGAATCTGAATTTTTGGATTTTTCGCTTTAGTAAGCCACACGTGGACCGATAAAGACAAGAGGTATCACTGTCAAATGCACGAAGGCATCGACCAGATATATGCGGGTAAGCCGGCGATGAGGACCAAGAAACAACTGGTTCTGAAAAAGGGAAAAGAGAGGTTTATTTTCCGCTATGAAAGCGGGGATGAGGACAAGCTTCTCGACGCCCTGATTGCGCAGGCCAAAGACCCCCGCACCGGCTTCGACTGGTTCGACGCGGCCGTGCTGAGCTTCAAACTTACCCAGTCGCTGATTGGACAGGCAAACGACCTGCTGCATGAAGACGTAAGGACATGAGATGACGGGGAGAAACTGCAGGCCTTAAACCGACTTGTGGTTCTCACTTTTTTATAGATGGGTGTATTATGGAAGACAGCGTTATCGTACAAGAATTTTTGAATTACCTCGAGTTTGAAAAGAGGTTCAGCCCCCACACCGCCAAATGTTACGGCGTTGACCTCGTCCAGTTCGGGGGTTTTCTCGTCTCCCGCAGCGATGGCGCTGCGCCCGCTGAATCAGCAGGCGCGCCCGGCGCCTCGCAGGCGGGCGTTGCTACGGCGGTCGAGACGCACGTCAAGGTCGACGTCGATACTCTCCTCGCCTCCGTTGATACCAACGCCGCCAGGGCGTATATGACCCTGCTCAGCGAGAAGCAGTATTCCAAAGCGACCGTTGCGCGAAAGCTCGCAACGCTGCGCAGCTTCTACAAGTTCCTCGTGAAAAGAAACCGCGTCGCCTCCAACCCCATTGTCGGCATCAGGACTCCCAAGCAGGAAAGACGCCTGCCGCGGTTCCTCGAGTACGACGAAGTCAAGAAACTCCTCGAGACGCCCCCGATGGATACTTGGCTGGGCGCCCGCGACAGGGCGATTATGGAAACGCTGTACAGCACCGGTATGCGGGTCAGCGAGCTTGTCGCCCTCAATATCGACGACATTGACTTCTTAGGCGAAGTCGTCCACATCAGGGGCAAGGGCAAGAAGGAACGAATCGCGCCTATAAGCCCGTCTGTTCTGCAGGTTATTCAGCACTATATGGAATTCAGGAATAAACGCGCTCAAAACAACAGTAATTTCGACGCGAAGGTCCTGTTTGCGAACAAGCACGGCAAACGCCTGAGCACCCGCAGCGTTCGCCGCAAAATGGACAAGTACCTCATTATGGCGGGCCTCGACCCCGCTATCAGCCCGCACACGCTGCGCCACAGCTTTGCCACTCATATGCTCAACCGCGGCGCAGACCTGCGAAGCGTCCAGGAGCTGCTGGGACACCAGTCCCTTTCAACCACGCAGATATACACGCATCTGACTACAAAGAAGCTCAAAGACGTTTACGACAAGGCCCACCCGCGAGAGAACGAAAACCCCGCGGAAGTTAAGAACGAATCCCCGTAGAATCCGCGCTATGCCAAAGACGGCGGAACAGTTGACGCCGTTTCAGGAATGAAAGAATGCGCCCCCGAAGTCGGGGGCGCATTGCATATTCAAACAGCGGTTACTGCCTGCTTTTCGTGGATGACCGCCTGTGCAGCGACGTGGCCCTATCGCGCTGAAAAACTACCCCAAAGTCAACAATTCGTCGCGGGTCGTGTGCCATCACCTTGCCCTCGTTCCATCTCCATCCTTCATTGCGCATCGGCTTAGCGCCTTGACAAACTATGCACGCCTCATACATAATACCTGCATGATTAAATACAAACATGTTCTTGCCCTGGACCCGTACTTCGGTAATGGTACAGCCCCCATGGGGGTTTTCCCTCCGACCGGCCTTGAGTACATCGTCGCAAGCATGAAGAACCAGGTCGGCAAGGTAACGCTTCTGGACCTTCGGGAGGATAAGGCCTACCAGGACCCGAAGAAGCTCAGCGAGTTCATCAGGGCCGAGATAGACCTGCTCTGCATCACCATCGGATGGGAAACCAAGTTTGAGAAAATATGCGATTTCGTCTCTCAACTGCCGCCCGAGGTCACCACGATTGTCGGAGGATACAAGGCCACTCTGGAAGTCGAGTACCTGTTCAAGCGTTGTCCGAATATCGACATGGTGGTTCGAGGCGAAGGCGAAGAGGTCATCCAGGAGATTGTCAAAGGCGTTCCGCATAAGGATATCCGCGGGCTTTCCTGGCGAGATAACGGAAAAATCGTTCACAACGAAATCCATCCGCTGCCTGACATAACAAAAATCCCGTTTCCCGACCGGTCACTGAGAAGGCACGATTATCACATGTCTCAGCAGGGTGTCCGCCTCAGCAGTCACACGTTCGACACGATATTGTCAGCAAGGGGTTGCCCCTTCAAATGCAAGTTCTGTACCTTCAGTTTGAATCCGCTCGGGCAGAAGAGGAGCTACACGGAACGGCCGGTCGAGTCCGTCATTGAAGAGCTCAAGACGATTACGGCCGAAGTCGTGCTCTTCAGCGATGACAACTTCTTCACAAACCCCAGGAGGAGCGAGCAGATTTGCGACCTGATAATCCAAAACAATATCAGGAAGACCTTTCTTGTCCAGGCCCGCATTGACATCGCGAAGCACCCTAAAATCCTCGACAAGGCAGAGAAAGCGGGCTTTAAGATATTTCTTATCGGGATAGAGTCGCCGCACGACAGGATCCTCAAGCAGCTCCAGAAGGGCATCACCCAGCAGCAGGTACGCGATGCGTTTGCCGTCCTGACGAAGTACGATTTCTTTCTGCATGGGTACTTCATCTACGGCAACATCGGCGAAACAGAAGAAGAAATGCTCTACATCCCGAAGTTCGCGAAGGAGCTTAAGCTGGATTCCATCAGCTTCCAGAAACTCCGCATCGAAAAATTCTCGCCCCTCAAAGAAGTGGTTGAGGCAACGCCGGGCTACCACTACACGCATATCGGCGGCCCCGTTTATTCGGACCGCTACGGCCTTAAGGAGCTTAAGCGCATCCGAAACCGCATCCGCTCTGGGTTCTACGACCTCCCGCAGCTTCTCCATATCGCCAAAAAAGTCGGGCGAATCGGGCTTTTCCGTTGGCGCGATTTGATGGTTGCATTGCCTAATCTGCCTCTGCTGCTGTACCGGCTGGCCACACGAAAAAAACGAAAGAAAAAATAGACGTCTGCAGGGCGGCTTTCCTTTCAACAAAATCCCGGCTCCAACTTGAGGCCAATTCAATAACTAACGCGATTGCGTTAAATGTCTCGCCTCATAAGCCAGTTCTTTTTCAGCTCCTCATCAGAGGCAATGGTTCCATTGGAACGCCATTTTGCCAGGTTCGTGAGATGAACCATTAGTGGAGAAGACCCATCTGCGATTTTCACGAAGATAGCTGCTTCTTCTTCGCTGGGAAAGAAAACCTCATCCTTTGTGTTCTGGTCTCCGTAGAGATCCTGGACTAACTCGAGGATGTG
>CAYGVZ010000034.1:0-15224 GCA_964353475.1 uncultured Pirellulales bacterium
GAATTGCTTATAGACGAAATCAATCAATGATTTGTCGGGGTATGACAAATGGCTGCGCTGAAGATAAACGGTAAAGAAACGGTCTTTCCTGAAGGCAAGGTGCCTGTGACCATCACTGATTTGCTGCGGCATCTCGGGGTCGATGCCGCAACGGTGGTTGCCGAGATGGATGGCAGAATCATCGAACGAGGCGACTTCTCGCAGACGCGGCTTTTCGGCGGCGAGTCAATCGAGCTTGTGCGTTTCGTACCCGGAGGTTAGCCGAATGGATAAACTTGTCATAGCCGGTCGTGAATTTAATTCCCGCCTGCTCATAGGTACGGGCAAATTCTCATCAAGTGCGGTTATGGCTGAAGCGATTGAGAAATCAGGCGCCGAGATTGTCACCGTTGCGCTGCGCCGGGTTGATATCGAGAATGAAAACGACGATATGCTTGCCGCCATCGACCGCAGCAAATATCTGCTGCTTCCCAACACATCTGGTGCACGGACAGCCGATGAAGCGGTCCGCTTATCGCGTTTGGCTAAGGCCGCGATGGGCATAAACTGGGTGAAGCTCGAAGTGACCCCCGACCCGTATTATCTGCTTCCCGACCCGGTCGAAACGCTCAAGGCCGCCGAGATTCTCGTCAAAGAGGGCTTCATCGTTTTGCCGTATATCAACGCAGATCCGATTCTTGCAAAGAAACTTGAAGATGCCGGCACAGCTACTGTAATGCCTTTGGCAAGCCCCATTGGTTCAAACCAGGGGCTGAAAACCCGTGATGCTTTGGAAATCATAATCGAGCAGGCAAATGTGCCCGTCGTTGTCGATGCCGGGCTGGGCCTGCCTTCTCACGCGGCTGAAGCGATGGAGATTGGCGCCGATGCCGTACTGGTCAATACTGCAATTGCAGCAGCGGCTGAGCCGGCGAAAATGGCTGAGGCGTTCAGATTGGCAGTGCAGGCAGGCAGGATGGCGTATCTGTCGGGCGCCGCCGGCGCAACAAAACGGGCAAGCGCCTCAAGCCCGCTGACGGGCTTTTTGCGAAACGAATAACTATGATTGTTTTAGACAGAAAGACCGCTGATATAAAGACGATTCTGGCCGACAGGGGGCTGGATGGTTCCGGCGGCGACCTCTGGCGGCAGCGACTTGAGCAAATTACAAAAGCCGATGTCGAGTGGGTGATTTCCCGTCCGCCGGGCTATTATGTCCTCGACCGTCTGATGATGCTCGTGTCCCCCGCCGCGGAGAATTATCTTGAGCAGATGGCGCAAATCGCCCATCAGCTCACGGTGCAGCGCTTCGGCAGGACGGTTCGGCTGTACGCCCCGTTGTATGTTTCCAACTTCTGCGTCAACAACTGCCTTTACTGCGGTTTCAATATGCAGCACAAGTTTGAACGGATAAAATTGTCAATCGAGCAGGCAATTGCCGAGGCCGACATCATCGCCTCCGAGGGCTTCAGGGATGTTCTGCTGGTCAGCGGCGAGGATAGGGACTTTGTCAGCGTCGAATACCTTGCGGAACTTGCCGAACGGTTGCGACCCAGGTTCAGCTCGATTGCTGTTGAGATATACCAGATGAGCGCCGAAAAGTATGCTCGGCTTTTTGCCGCAGGGATTGAAGGCGTAACGCTCTATCAGGAGACATACGACCGCCGGGTGTATAAGCACTATCACCCTGGAGGCCCAAAGTCGGATTACGACCGCCGATTGGCCGGCCCGGACGACTTTGCCTCTGCGGGTATGCGAGAAATCGGCCTGGGGGCGCTGCTCGGCCTTTCCGACTGGCGGCTTGAGACGCTCGCGCTGGCGGAGCACGCACATTATCTGATGAAGCGTTACTGGCAAAGCCATATCTCGTTATCATTCCCGCGATTGCGCCCCGCCAAAGACGTTGAACGCTCGCAGTTCAAGCATCTGCTCACAGATAGGAATCTCGTCCAGATGATACTTGCACTTCGCCTGTGTTTTGCCGATGCCGGACTTACGCTTTCAACTCGCGAGAGCGCACAGTTGCGGGATAATCTGGTTAATCTCGGCATTACAAGGATGAGCGCAGGCAGCAAGACGAACCCCGGTGGCTACTCGGGGAGGACTGGGGCGGTGGAGCAATTTGAAATTGACGATTCCCGCAGCCCCGCCGAGGTCGCCACGATGCTTAAATCGAAAAACCTCGAACCCGTCTGGAAGGACTGGGACTCTGCATTTTCTATTGACGATTGATAATTTATGATTTTTCCAGAATCGCCCCGTCCCCGATAATTGGAAATCGGCGGTAGGGATGGAATGGGCTTCAGCCCACGCGGAATGCTTATCCTGGTTATGAAGACACCCCAAACCACTACGATACGTTAGTGTCTCCGCCCGACCTTCGTTTCTTAAAATAGGATACAGAAGTACCCCAAATGGCTCGGGCGACGATGAATAAAGCACTCAGAGCTAAGCAAACAATTCCATATAAAACCATTTCACCGCTGTTGTCTTTGTATGTTCTTCCTGGTAGTACAGGGCCCTGCATAGCGTCCACAATGAAACCGGATATAACCATGACAACAATTATAAAACCAACTGGCATGCGTTTTCTCTTGGAGTTCATCGCATTATGACCTTTGCTTAATGCTACATAACGGGGCCAGCCGACTATATTTGTTGCCCGCTTCAAGCATCTATTCTCCCTTTTCTCATCCTCATGTCAACCGACCAGGCGGCTCTTGAACTTTATAGTTTCCGCTCTTTCATCGCGCAATACAATACCGGCACAATCAGCATCGTAAGTATTTCAATTGTCATACCGCCGAAGGAGGGGATGGCCATCGGGACCATAATATCGGAGCCGCGGCCGACGCTCGTGAACACGGGGACAAGCGCCAGAATCGTAGTGGCGGTTGTCATAAGGCAGGCCCTTATCCTTCGTTTGCCCGCCGCGATTGTGGCCTCACGCACCTCGGCAACTGTTGTCGGCTTTCGCCTGCGGAACGACTGCTCCAGATATGTCCCCATCACGACCCCGTCATCGTCGGAAATGCCGAACAGGGCGAGGAATCCCACCCAGACCGCGACACTCAGATTGATTGGATGCACCTGAAAGAGTTCTCTCAGATTTGCACCAAAGACGCTGAAATTCATATACCACGGCTGCGCGTACAGCCAAATCAGCAGAAACGCCCCCGACCAGGAAACCATCACGCCGACAAAGACCATCAAGGTCAGCGAGACAGATCTGAATTGAAAATACAGGACGAGAAAAATTGTGAACAGCGACAGCGGCACCAAGACCATCAGCGTTCTCGTGGCGTGCAACTGGTTCTCATAAGTGCCTGCAAACGTTATCTCCGCTCCCGCAGGCCGCACAAATTCGCCGCTTGCCTCTTTTTCTTTAATCAACCTGTCTGCCGCCTCAACAACGTCAACCTCAGCAAAGCCGCTTTTCTTGTCAAACAGCACGTAGCCAACCAGTGAGGTATCTTCGCTTTTTATAACCTCCGGCCCTCGCAGATATCGAATCTCGGCCAGTTGAATAATCGGTATCTGCTCGCCGTTTGCCCCCGCCACAAGGACCCTGCCGAGGGCCTCGATATTGTCCCGCAGGGCGCGCTGATAGCGGACCCGCACGGGGAATCTGTACCGTCCTTCGACAGTGGTGGTTACCTGGCTGCCGCCTATGGCGACCTCAACGACCCGCTGGAACTGCTCAATCGAAACGCCGTAACGGGCAAGTGCGGTCCTGTCGGGGACGATTTCAAGATAGGGCTTGCCGATAATTCGGTCGGCAATCACTGTTGCTGGCTCGACGCCCGGCGATTGTCTGAGCATCTGTTCAATCTCAAAACCGACCTTTTCGATTGTCTCCAGGTCGGGGCCTTTTATCTTTACCCCCATTGCCGCCCGCATTCCGCTCTGCAGCATAACTAATCGCGCGGCAATCGGCTGCAATTTCGGTGCGCTGGTTGCGCCGGGAATCTCGGCTGCGGCGATAACCTCCTTCCAGATGTCGTCCGGCGAGCTGATATGGTCGCGCCACTGCCGGTATGGCCTGCCCGAAGTATCTGGAATCAATGCGCCATTGGCGTCGCGCACAAACCCGCCGCCGCGGCCGTCATATCTGAAACTCACCCGCCTTCCGTTCTTGTCCGTCAGATACTCGTCCCTGTAGTTTATCACCGTCTCAATCATCCCTACGGGCGCAGGGTCGAGCGCGGAATCAACTCTGCCAATCTTGCCCACCACTGACTCAACTTCGGGAATACCGCCGATGGCGGCGTCCTGTTTCTGCAGTATGTCGAGCGCCTCGCCTATCGAGGCGTGTGCCATTGTCGTGGGCATATAGAGGAACGACCCCTCGTCCAAAGGAGGCATAAACTCCCTGCCCAGGCCCGGAAACGTATGAATCGCCGCCGACCACACACGGTTGGCCCGCAGTGCGCCCGGCACAAAACCGAATACCCGTTCAAACCCCAGCCATGTCGTCGCACCGGTGAGCAGCAGAAAAGCCGGCAAAGAAAGGAACGTCGCCTTGTGCTCAAGACACCATCGCAGAATCCCGGCGTAGTAATGCTGAAACAGAAGCACCAGCGCCATCAGGCCGCCGATGATGCCGCCTGCGAAGACAAAGTTTCGCACAAATCCTTTTTGCGGCCCCAGCGGCTCCCAGTCGGCTGTCAGCAATATGCCGACAAGCAGCAGCGCTATAATGCTCGCAGCGTAGCCAGCCGCCTTCTGCGCCCGCTCGCCGAGCCGGTCCTTGAACAAGTTGTATGCGGCAAAAACCAGAATTGCGGCCCCGGTCAACCAGCTGAACCTCAGCCCCACAGCAACACCTGCTGCCGCAATCAATCCGTAGAGGATACGCCTCGCATATTTACGTGGCGACTTGGGCGGAAAGAAAAACAGATGCGCCGCTGGCGGAATAATCGTAAGGGCAATCACAATGGACGAAACAAGCGCAAAGGTCTTGGTGAATGCCAGCGGCTTGAAGAGCTTGCCTTCCGGCCCAGTCATCGCAAATATGGGAAGAAAGCTGATAATCGTCGAGGCGACAGCCGAGACCACGGCACTGCCTACCTCCGCCGCCGCTCGATGAATGACCTCCGCACGCGGTATATCGGGCGGGTCTTCCTCCAAATGCCGCAGGATGTTTTCGCAGATGACGATGCCCATATCGACAATCGTGCCGATGGCAATTGCAATACCCGACAGCGACACGATATTCGCATCCACACCGAAGGTTTTCATCGCGATAAAGCAGCCCAGCACCGCCAGCGGCATTACAGAGCTTATCATTATGCTGGTGCGAAGGTGCATCACCATAATCACAATCACGATGATGGTGACCAGAATTTCCTGATAGAGCGCATCGTTCAGCGTCCCTAACGTCTCGTAAATCAGGCCGGTCCTGTCGTAAAACGGGACAATCGTAACCTTCGAGACCGTCCCATCAGGCAGCGTCTTGGCGGGCAGCGCCGGCGAAATCTCTTCTATCCTTTTCCTGACGTTCTTGATTACCTCCAAGGGATTCGAGCCGTACCGGGCTACAACAACGCCGCCGACCGCTTCTGCGCCTGCCTTGTCCAAAGCGCCGAGTCGCACCTGCGGGCCGAGCGTTACCTTCGCCACGTGCCTTATCTGCACCGGCACGTTGTCGGCAACCCTGATGACGGCGTTCTCGATGTCGGCGGTACCCTTTATGAATCCTATGCCGCGTATCAGATACTCGACGCGATTGAGTTCTATTGTCTGGGCGCCGACGTCGATGTTCGATTTCATTACCGCCTCAAAGACGTCCTCGATGCGCACCTCAAACGCCCGCATCGCGTCCGGGTCAACATCAATTTGATATTCGCGGACAAAACCGCCGACCGAGGCAACCTCGCTTACTCCCATCGCCGAGCGCAGTTTTGGTCTGACCTGCCAGTCCTCAATTGTTCGCAGCTCCTCAAGGTCCCAGCCGCCCGTCGGTTTGCCGTTCTTGTCCCTGCCTTCAAGCGTGTACCAGAAAATCTGGCCGAGGGCCGTCGCATCCGGCCCCAGCATCGGCTGAACGCCCGGCGGCAACGTCCCGGCAGGCAAACTGCTCAGCTTCTCCAGTACCCTGCTGCGGGTCCAGTAGAAATCCTTGCCACCAAAGAGACGCTCCGCAGCCGAGAACTCCTTGAAGATGATATAGACAGACGAAAAGCCGAACATCGAGCTGCTGCGGATTGTCTTGACATCCGGGATACCCAGCAGGGCCGTGGTGAGCGGATACGTGATTTGATTCTCGACATCCTGCGGGCTTCTGCCGGGCCAGTCCGTGAAGACAATCTGCTGGTTCTCGCCGATGTCCGGAATCGCATCGACTGCAACAGGGTTCCGCGGAAAGAATTTGAACTCCCAGTCGAACGGCGCAACGTAAACGCCCCACAACACGATGAAGCCGGTCAGCAGGGCGACTACCAGCTTGTTGTAGATACAAAAACCCAGTATTCTGCCGATAAGGGTCTTTTGCTCCGGCAACTGCTCGTACTGTCCTTCCGGCATATTTAGCCCCCGGTTTTACCGGGGGTCCTCCTATTTTTGGAACTGCGGCAGCTTCGCCAGATATTTCTCCGGTTCTTTCTCAAACGTTGCCTTGCACTGGGCACAGCAGAAATAAACCTTCTTGCCCTGATACTCCACAAAGACGTTCTTGTCGATTTTGTTGCCGTCCATCACAGGACACACTGTCTGCTCGACCGCCGCCGCTACCGCTGCGGCCGCCTTATTCGCATCCGCCGCCGCTGCAGTTGCTGTTTTCTTAACATCTTCTGCCGTTTTGGTTGCTGTCGCTTTCGTCTCTTCCGCGTGTTTCGTCATTTCCTTCATTGTTGTTGTCTGAGGCGGCGCAGCCGGCTGTTCTTTCTTCTTGCAGCCGACCAGCATAATCATTGTCGTCAAAAGCACGACTGTCGCAGACATTATCAACTGTTTCGACTTCATTTTTCTTTCCTTTCAAAAACGTTCTCAATACGTTCAATGACGATGTTCAGTTTCTTGCTGTCCCCCGTGCGGGTTCATCATACTCGGCTTTGCCTGAATTTGCAGGGCCGAATCTATCTTGAAATTGCCCTTCGTGACCACAAGCTGGCCTTCAGTCAGCCCCGACTTAACGATATAGTAATCACCGGCTCGCAGCCCAAGCACGATTTCCGTTCCTTCAAACGTGGGTTTCTCTTTATCGGCCAGGCGAACATAGACAACTGCTGTTTTGCCCGTGATCAGGGCCGCCGTGGCAGGTATCACAAGCGGCGCTACGTTTGGCTCCTCCGCCGTAACGTAGCCCAGCGACTCGGTCGTCACCAAATCCATCCCGCAGATGTCGCATTCGCCCGCCTGCGCCTTCACTACCGAAGGATGCATCGGACATATCCACTTGCCCGCCAGACCCGCGTCCATAACCAGTCCGCCGCCGGCCACTTTCGAGCGTACAACCGCTCGGACAAACATCTCAGGTTTGAGCCGACCATCAGGGTTCTCAACATTCACACGAAGCTTCACGGTCCGGGTCATTGGATTCAGCATCGGGTCGATGAAACTGACTGTCCCCCTGAATACCTCGCCCGGATACGCTTCGGTTGTGAACTCCACCGCTTGTCCGTATCGCAGCCACGCCAAATCGGACTCGTATGCATCCAGCTTCACCCACACCTGCGACAAATCCGCTATTGTGTAAATTTTTGTCCCCGTCTCGACGTAGTCGCCTGCGCTGGCGTGCCTGGCGATAACAATCCCCCCTATCGGTGCGTAAATAGTCAAATGGTCGGTCGGCTTGCCTGTCTTTTCAATCTCCTCTATCTGTTCCTGCTTGAGGCCGAGCAATCGCAGTTTCTCACGCGCAGCTACAAGCGTTCCCGCGGTCGAACGCCGAATCAGGTCCGAACTGCCGGCTGACGGGGCCTCGACCGCCCTTACCGTCTGCAGCAGTTCCGCCTGTGTGCTGAGAAGCTCCGGGCTATAGAGGTAAACCATATGGTCGCCTTTGCGCACTAATGTCCCCGTAAAATCGACGTACAAGCGGTCGATTCTCCCTGCCACCCACGCCGTTATCTCCTTGACCCGGCTTTCATCGTAATCCACCTTGCCCACCAGCCGTATCTCGTTCTCGACGAATCTGCGCTCGACCGGCGTCGTCTGCACCTCCATCAGTTTCAACGCTTCTTCTGAAAACGCAATCTGCCTTGGTCCAAGCCCGTCCTTTGTCGAGGCCACCGGTATCA
The DNA here is from genome assembly GCA_964353475.1 of uncultured Pirellulales bacterium. Classification (GTDB taxonomy): domain Bacteria; phylum Planctomycetota; class Phycisphaerae; order Sedimentisphaerales; family Anaerobacaceae; genus CAYGVZ01. The sequence goes on from CAYGVZ010000034.1 coordinate 8,220, forward strand.
AGTCCATAAAACAGATAGGGCATTTGCCCGGCTTGGGCTGGTGAATCTGGGGATGCATCGAGCACGTCCACCATTCCGCCTGCTGTAGGGTAGAAGAGACGGCTGTCTCACCGGCTTTCTGTTGCGGCTGGCTCGGTCTCCCTGCCGCGAAATACCCTATAATAAATGCGGCCAGGACCAGCCACACAGTCCTGCTGCGAAACCACGACCTTACATTAGCTATAACCATAACGGCTACCCTTTGCATACTATACTATTCCCATAGGATATTGTTCATAAAACTGCCCTTACCCGTCGTTTGATAAGCAACCCCCAATTATATCGGCGTTTCTATCGTGCCCGTCGAACTATGGTTGTTGCAGGTCTGTGCCCACCAGCATTTCAAGCTCAGCCAGCCGTTGGCGGTTGTCTGCCAGCGAGCGTTCGTACGCAAGATGATACTGCAAGAGCGACTGCTGAGCATCTATCAAGCTGAGGAAATCTATCGTCCCCGCCGCGTAGGCCGTCTCCGACGCTGAGAGAAGCTCATCGGCTTTCGGAACCAAAGTGTCCCTGTAGAGCTGAATTTTTCTGGCGCTGTCCTCGTACTCATACAGCACCTGCCGGGCCCTGGCCAAAATAGTATTTTCAGTGTCAATTTTCTCCTGTTCGATTTTTCTTGCTTCCGCCCTTGCCTGCCGTTCTGCCGCCCTGTAGCTGTCCCGCCACAGCGGGAGATTCATCGAGAACATCAGCAGCACCGGGTCTTTGCCTTTTTCCTGCATATCGCCCGACCGCTCCATCTGGACCCATTCAACACCCACGCCGATATCGGGAAAATAGTTTTTCTTCGCAAGCTCTATCCTGCTGCGGGCGGCCTGCGATTCGTGACTCAACCCCGCAAGCTCCGGATTTTTCTGCCGCACCATATCGAGCATAAGCTGACGATTAAGCTGCACCGGCTGCAAATCGTATCGCACAGGCCAGGCGAGGTTGGCGTCGATTGGGCGGTTAAGGACAGCATTCAGCCGGGCTACCGTCGGCTGCCTGAGCTGCTCCAAACTCTTCAGCACGTCCTCAAGTCCCGCCATTTGCACCTGTGCACGTATAAGATCAGGGTGAGTCGCCGCCGCAGCCATATATTTTGTCCGGGCTACCTGCTCAAAGTGTTTGAGCAGTTCGAGGTTGTCTGCCGCGATTGCCACGGCCCTGGCTAAGTAAGCGTATTCATAAAAAGCGTCCTTCACCTCCTGGAACAGTTTCAGCCGGGCCGCATCATATTTTTTCTTCGCCGCATCGGCGTCTGCTGCGGCCGCATCGGTCCTTGCCTCTATTTTGCCAAACCACGGGAATGTCTGCTTGACACTGAACATCTGCCGTTCCCCGGTGTCCGGCTGCTGGGTGTAATATCCATACTCTACCATCGGGTCGGGCAGCGCCCTCGCCTGCGGCAACTGCTCCAAAGCCGCCTTCCACTGCTCGAAGCTGCTCTTCAAACCTGCGTTGTGTGCCTCCGCGTATCGCAGGTAATCTTCTATTGTGGATAGCGGCATTGTATTCACATCATTCGTCTCCTGCGCGAAAACGCAGCAGGCGAACGTGACCGCAATCAGAATTACCGGCAAGATGTTACGGCTCATTGTTACCCCCTTAAATCCTTTTATCGGCAATCTCCGAGACAGTAATCACATTCTGACTATACCGTCGCATACCCGCCCTGTCCAGACGCTCTTAAGATATCGCCGATTTGCCCCGCGTGCTTCCTGATGCAATTTGGCAGCCACAGGGAACGTCCTTATTAATAAGAAGGTCTGTCAGAAACACGCATCCTGATGTATATTGCGTTCAGAAGGATATGACTAATACCTTAGTGAACCTGGTCGCGGCGGTTGTCTTTGCGGTGGTCGCGGATGCCGCCGAGCCGACCGCTTTCTCAGCGGCAGGGGGCAACCCCTTTGTAAGGGCAGGTAGTCCAACGGCTCAAAACAGAATTGATGAGCTGGTTCTGGCAAAGCTGGCCCGGTTGGACATTCAGCCGGCCGAGGCCTGCTCAGACGCGGTCTTCGTCCGGCGGGCATACCTGGATGTGATTGGCACGCTGCCTGCCGCGCGCGAGGCAAGAGAGTTTCTGCTGGACCGCGACCCGAATAAGCGCAGCGCCCTGATTGAGCGCCTGCTCCAGCGAGAAGAGTTCGCCGACTACTGGGCGATGAAGTGGTGCGACCTGCTGCGGGTCAAGTCGGAATTCCCCATCAATCTGTGGCCCAACGCCGTGCAGGCGTACCACCACTGGATTCGTTCCTGCATCAGGGACAATATGCCCTATGACCGATTCGTCCGGGAATTGCTCACTGCCAGCGGCAGCAATTTCCGCGTGCCGCAGGTCAACTTCTACCGTGCCATACGCAGCAGGCAGCCGCAGGAAATCGCCCAGGCAGTAGCGCTTGCCTTTATGGGGGCGAGGGCGGAGCGATGGGAGAAGGGCCGCCTGTCAGATATGGCGGTTTTCTTCTCGCACATCGCCTACAAGTCAACGGCGGAGTGGAAGGAAGAGATTGTGTGCTTCGACCCAAACATAGCGTCCGGGCAAGCTCCCGGAAGTGCCGCGCTGGCGGTTGTTTTTCCCGATGGCACGGCGCTCTCGCTGCCTGCCGGCAAGGACCCTCGCGAGGTCTTCGCCGACTGGCTTATCGAGCCGAATAATCCGTGGTTTGCACGCTGCATCGTCAACCGCGCCTGGTACTGGCTGCTGGGACGCGGCATTATTCACGAGCCGGACGATATTCGGCCTGACAATCCGCCCGGTAATCCCGAACTGCTGGCCTGGCTGGAGAAACAGTTCATCGCGTCAAACTACGATTTGAAATATCTTTATCGGCTGATTCTCAACTCGAACACGTACCAGTTTTCATCCATTCCGAGGACTGATAAACCCGATGCCGCAGCGAATTTCGCGTACTACCCGTTGCGCCCGTTAGAGGCCGAGGTGCTCATTGACGCACTCAACCAGGTTACGGGGACGACTGAAAAGTATTCCAGCCCCATTCCCGAACCGTTTACCTTCATTCCAGAAAACCAGCGAGCAATTGCGATTGCCGACGGCAGCATCACGGGTCCCTTTCTTGAAATGTTCGGCCGGCCGAGCCGCGATACCGGCCTGGCATCTGAGCGCAACACCCGTCCCACCGCCGCCCAGCGTCTGCACCTGCTTAACTCAAGTCATATACAGAATAAGATTGAGCAAGGTCCCGGCATCAGGTCCCTGATTCAGTCAAACAGAAAACCAAAAGAGCTTATAACTTCGCTGTATCTGACCATTCTTTCGCGTTTCCCAACGGATGAAGAGCTTAGGATTGTGCAGGCCTATACCCGGTCCGGCCCCGTCAAAGGACGTGAGGCAGTGGTGGACCTTGCCTGGGCGCTGATAAACAGCACGGAGTTTCTCTGCCGACACTGACGCAGCAATCGAATAAGAATGAAATGTGTGATGCAGATATGAGCATTAAAGAAAATGCCGTTGTCCAGTGCCTGAATTCAAACGGTTCGGGCGACGTCTGGCTCGCCGGCCAAACGGCGATGTCCAGACGTGCGTTGCTGCGCCGCGGCGTCTTTGGTGCGGCGGGGCTTTTGTTTGCGGACCGCGCGGGTTTCGCCGCCGCGCCGGCCCGCGCCAAGGCAAAAGCAGTCATTCAAATCTGGATGTGGGGCGGTCCCTCGCACCTCGATACCTTCGACCCCAAGCCGGACGCCGGCTCTGACTATTGCGGCCCGCTGAACAAACCCATCGCCGCCAATGTGGACGGGATAATGATTGGTGAACTGCTCCCGCTGTTGGCAAAGCAGGCGGACAAGTATTCCATCATACGCAGTATGACACACGGCGTGAACTCCCACGAAACAGCGTCGTACATTGTGCAGACCGGCCACAAGGGCGGCGACGGACAGGTCTATCCATGCGTTGGTGCGGTCGTATCGCTGTTCAAGGGTTATGACGCGGGATATAAAGGGCTGATTCCGCCCTACGTTGTCCTGACCACTCCCCAGGGCCGGTTTTCCGAGGCGGGATTTCTCGGGTCTCGATACAAACCTTTCGCAACGGAAGGAGACCCGGCGAAGACCCCCTTTGTTGTTGAAGGTCTCATAGCCAGGGGCATAAGCGACGCGCGACAGAAAAACCGACGCGACTTGCTCCACAAGCTGAACACGCTTGGGCTTGCCATAAAAGACAATCCTCTCCAGCAGATGTTGGACGACTGTGAGAACCAGGCGTATGAACTGATTCTGGGCGACGCGCGAAAGGTCTTTGACCTCTCAGATGAGAAGGCCGACTTGAGAGACCGCTACGGGCGCAATACGTTCGGACAATCCTGTCTGGTGGCCCGCCGGCTGGTTGAATCCGGTGTCCCTTACGTTACCATCAACTACAAGGGCTGGGACACGCATAAGGCACATTTCCAGGCGATGCGGCGCCAACTGCCGGAAATGGACAAGGGAATGGCAACGCTGCTGGAGGATTTGTCGCAACGTGGTCTTCTCGACAGTACCATCGTTTGGTGGAGCGGCGAGTTTGGTCGAACGCCAAAAATTGACTGGCAGCCCCCTTGGAATGGCGGCCGCGGACACTATGGCAAGGTGTTTTCTGCGGTAGTCGCAGGCGGCGGTTTCAAAGGCGGCCGCGTGGTCGGCGCTTCGGATGCAAAGGGAGAAAATGTAAAAGACCGACCTGTGTATCCGGTTGACCTCATCGCCGGCATATATGAATTGCTCGGTATCGACACGGATGCAAAGCTCCCACATCCGCAGGGTCTGTCCGTTCAGGTCATGCCGTCCGCCGCGGAAGGCGCTGAGACGGGCGGGCGTTTAAGAGAGATTATGTAACCGCTGGAGGATCGGATGATACGTCTGCAACGGCAAACGATTTTTTGTTTGACGGTTTTGTTGGCAGCCGCGTGCTTTGCACCGGCGGGCGCGCCTGCCGCCCGGCCGGCGTCGCCCCAGGCGCGGGCACAGCGAGGCCCTTCCGTTGCTTGTGTCTTTCCTGCGGGCGGCTGCTGCGGCACGACGTTTACAGTCGCGGTCTCAGGCCAGTTCCTCGACGGCGTAAATGACGTCATTATTTCAGGCAGGGGAGTCCGCGCCACCGTAATTGAACACGTCAAGCCGCTGAATCCAAAACAGCTCAATCTGCTAAGAGACCGGCTGAAGGAGCTGCAGGAGAAAATCAAACCTGGAAATCAGGCAGGGCACGACCCCTGCGGCGGCAGCGATGCAAACGCTTTTTCGATTGCCGAGCCGAACATAGACCGGATGGCGGTGCAGAAGGAAATTGCCGAAATCAGGAAGACACTTGCCAATCCGAAAAATCGAAATCGCAACAACCCTCAGCTTGCCGAAGATGTTACTCTTCGCGTCGTCATCGCCGCAGATGCCGAGCCGGGCCAGCGTGAGCTGCGGCTTGAAACAAACCTGGGCCTGACTAACCCGCTGACCTTTTGGGTAGGTCAACTGCCCGAATACGTCGAGACGGAACAGGACAGCAACACGGCCGATGTGAAGGTCCTGCCGCCGCTCGTCATAAACGGACGTATTATGCCGGGAGACGTGGACCGGTTTCGGCTCAAGCTGAACAAAGGGGCGAAATTAATCGCGGCCGCAGACGCGCGAGGACTGATTCCCTACCTCGCAGACGCCGTCCCCGGCTGGTTTCAGGCCACCCTGACGCTTTACGACGCGAACGGGAATGAACTTGCCTATGCGGACGACTACCGCTTCCATCCTGACCCTGTCCTCTTTTACGAAGTCGGCTGTGACGGTCAGTATGCGCTCGAGATCAAAGACGCCATTTACCGCGGGCGCGAAGATTTCGTCTATCGCATCACTGTGGGCGAACTGCCGTTTGTGACAAGCATCTTCCCTCTCGGCGGCCGCGTCGGGACTCAGACAACGGTTGAGATGAAGGGCTGGAACCTTCCTTCTGACAAGCTGGTTCCGGACACCAATGACAAGGCGCCGGGAATTGTTCCGCTTTCAGTCCACAAAGGGAACCTGGCCGCCAACCGCATCCCATTTATGCTCGACACGCTGCCGGAGTGCCTGGAGCTGGAACCGAACGGCAGCCGGCAAAGCGATGCCCAGCCAATCAAACTGCCGGTCATCGTCAACGGGCGCATTGACCAGCCGGGGGACTGGGACGTTTTCTGCTTCAAAGGCCGAGCCGGCGACAGGGTCGTTGCGGAGGTTTATGCGCGCCGCCTGAATTCTCCTCTGGATTCCGTGCTCAAGCTGACCGATGCAAACGGCGGCAATCTGGCGGCCAATGATGATTATGAGGACAAAGGGGCGGGGTTAATCACGCACCACGCGGATTCGCTGGTCAGCGCTACCCTGCCCGCCGACGGCACCTACTATCTTCACCTGGGCGACGCCCAACATACGGGCGGCGACGCCTGTGCCTATCGCTTGCGAGTCAGCCCGCCCCGACCGGATTTCGATTTGCGGGTCATCCCTTCCGGCATTAACGTCCGCCCCGGCGGCACCGCTACCCTCACGGTGGTTGCCCTGCGGAAAGACGGATTCCTTGATGAGATCGCCCTTACATTGAAAAATGCCCCGCCCGGCTTTGCCCTGAGCGGAGGGAAGGTGTCCGCCGAAAAGGACGAGGTGAAAATTAATCTGAAGGTACCGCCGAGGCCGTTAAAGGCGCCAGTCAGCTTGCGTCTGGAAGGTCGCGCAGTAATCGCAGGACGTCAGGTCGTCCACCAGGCAGTACCAGCCGATGACAGGATGCAGGCCTTTAGCTACCGGCATCTTGTTCCTGCAAAAGACCTGATGGTTGCGATAGTCCGGCAGGGAAGACCCAATGGCGCGGCGAAAAACCTCGGACCTAAAGGCGCAAAGCCCTTGCCAACAGACCAGCCCAGACCCCCGAATGCTGCACCGGGAAGTCCCCCACAGAATTAGCTGCCATTCGATTTGACTGGGCCCGGTAGGATTCGAACCTACGACCAATGGATTATGAGTCCACCG
>CAYGVZ010000035.1:0-15136 GCA_964353475.1 uncultured Pirellulales bacterium
CACGAAGCAGGGGAAGTATATTTCTATGTTGTCAGGCGGGCGAATCGGTGCGGACGGATAGAGGAGACGTTGTCGGCGGCGGTACGAGTCGAGATAGATAGTGACGGCCAGTTGGCTGCGCCAAGGCCGAATGCGATATTGGCGGCGTGGGCGGAGCAGGTGGATGGAAGCAAGATTCGGTTAGTGTGGTTGTATTGTCCAGTCAATCAAAAGGCGGCGCCGGCACATTTCGGAGTTTACTGGGACAACGGGACGGGGCAAATTGAGTATGATCAGGCGGCAGCGACGATTGCATATAAGGGGCCGAGATTCTACAGCTTTGTTACTGAATCGTTGAATGGGGACAGGTATCTGTTCGCGGTGAAAGCAGAGGATGCAGACAGCAGGCAGAACGGGTCGTCGGTGCTAACAAGGATTGAGATAAATCGGGACATACCAGAGGGTGTTTCGATTGTTGAGGCGCAGAGCGTGTAATCGGGTGGTTGTTTGGCGGGCGGTGACGGCAGAATATAACAATGAGTAACCGTGTGGATTTTTATCAGGGCGATGACAAACGCCTGGCTGTGCCTGCGGGCAGGGCGGTAGTGTATTTGGATGGTACAGCTTGTCCGTGGCTTGAAGTAGTTGAAGTGGTTCGCGGGGGGTGGCGGCAGTTCGGCTGGGCGACGCTTGCGTATAACAGAGCGGCCTACCCAGAGGGGGAGGAGCTGGTTGCTGAGGAGGCGGCAGCGCGAGTCGGGATGGGCAGCAGGATAAACATCAAACAGTTTTATAACGGTACATATCCCGGTTCGGCGGCGTTCGGGCTGACGATATTCGCGGGACAGGTTGAGGGGATTGATACAGTTGTAAGCCCTAAAGAAGAAGGCGTCAGGATAACCGCGAGGGATTATGCCTGCGTTCTCGACCGGCTCACCGTATATGGCCGGCGGGTCAAGGATATTGACGGGATAGTTGTGTTTTTGTCGGGGGCGGGGACGGTTTTCAACGAGGATGGCGAGCCGAATGCTTCGGCAGGATGGATTGAGCACAACGGGCGGAATGTGCGGGTGTTCAGTGCCAGCCGGCTGCAGGCGAGGGCGTGGACTTGTGCGGATGCGATTGACTATTTATTGTGTGAGTACCTGCCGGCGGGGGAATTGGCGAGGCCCGGTGTTGAGCAATTGCGAGCGTTGACGGGCGACGTGCAAGTGAGAGACCTTGACGTCACAGGCGTTAGTTTGCTTGAGGCATTGCATCGCTGCTGTGAGGGTACGGGCGTTGAGTTCAAATTTGTGCCGCGGCTGAGCGAGACGGGACCTGAGCAGGCGATTGTGTTTTACCGGCCGGGGTACGGCAGGATGGTGGAACTTAATCTTCAGCAGCGTGGTCAACGGGTCAGCGTATCAAAGACGAATGTCTGGAAGGCGGAGAGCCGGCGAAATTTGTGGCCTGTGACAACCAAATATGTGGGGCAGGGGGACTATAAGGTTTTCGAGGGGACATTCAATCTTGTCAAGGCGTGGGATGCGTCTTTGGAAAGCTGGGATTACGAGGAGTTTTCGCCTTCGACGAATCCGGATTTTCACCGTGTGCGGGATATTTACCGCAAGTGGTGCCTCAATGAGGCGGGCGATTACAGCGGGCCGCCTTACAATCAGGGGCCTGCGTACGATTTCAGCAGGATATTCGGCACGGATGAATTTGTACATCATCGGCGTCGTTTCTGGCCTGCGCTCACGAGCGATTTACAGGGCAGGTCGCTCGGTTACGTCCTGGAGATTTCGTACAACGATGGGGTGAACTGGTGGCCTTATTCGTTTGCGTTCAACAATCTGTTGGACGAGTGCGGGATTTGGTTAGCCAGTGATAAACTGGACCAGTATGTATGGGTGGCGGCGTTGAAGGGGGTGTTGCGGTTTCGGATAACGGCTTCAGTTGTGAGCGATGAGCGGATAGGCGCTGTTGCCGCCAACGGGGCAGTTGGAGCCACCAGTCCCGTTGTTGAGCGTGTTGTAACGATGCCGAGGCAATTCAAGTTTCGCCAGGTGTCATCGGCAAGCTCGTATGCGAACCCGGATGGGGCCCTATTCGGCAGGCCGGATGAGGTTGATGATGGCGCAGCGCTTTATGATTATGTTCGCAGGGCGGCGGAGGCGGACGCGGCGGCTGTTGAACGTATCGACGTCCAGACGCCGTTTCCTGGTATGGATTTTGAGGTGGGCGACGGGGTGACAAGCAGTCCCGAAAGCTGGGACATATTCAGCGTCAGGAGCGACAACAGGAGCAGTTGCTGGATAGAACGGGTACGGCTGGATTTCCATCAGCAGTGTACGGAGATTGCGGCGGTGCGCAAGAGGCGATGCGCCCTTTGATGGAGGTCAGGAAATGGACGCAAGGCAGATTCTGGAACGACTGGGTCGGGAAGACGCGGCGGGGCGAGGAGAGGATTCGACAGTCATTTGTGCGGGGCAGGGCGCATCGGCGTGGGCGGGGAAGGTAAAGAGCCGCGTCGCGTATAACGTGTATAGCGTATCTATTATCGAAATCGGTTTGCCCGGGGCGATTCCAGTCGAGACGGGCAGCGAGATGCAGGCGGTCAACCTGGCGGAATCGTTCCTGCAACAGGGAAACCTGGCTGCGGGGACATATATCGTGATGCACCGTGTTGGGGACAAGAACGTCTTCTGGGCGAAGCCATAGCGGGGGCGGCACAAGAGATTTTCGATTTATGATTTTCGATTGGGGGAGCAGCGATGCATAAAGAAAATGGCAGAAACTGGCGGCTCAGCAGAACAGTTGATTTATCGTTTTTAGTGCAATTGGTATTTTTGGCCTCGCTGATTGTGGGAAGCTGGGTGAATCTGCAAAGACAGCTCGATGGCTTGCAGCGGGACGTGAGCAGCTTGCTGGAAAGCCAGAAGCGGTCGGCGGAAAAGGTGGACACGTTGCAGGAGAAAGTAATCTCGCACGAGTTCGGATTGAGGCAGCTTGAAAAGGAATCGCAGGAATGAAGGTCAGGTTCGGAGAATTCTATAAAGGTTTGTGAAAGAGCGTATCGAATGCGATAGATGCCCATCCCATAGACAGGAATAGTGCTACAGTAGAAAACGAACAAACAATAATGCCTCGGATAAAATGATGTGAGCGACGTAACATACCCAAGGAAATCACAGCAAGAACTAAAGCTGGCATCCAACCCCAGAAGAAGAGGCCGATTGTTCCTTTCCAAAGGTGCTGGATGAATGGGTCATATTCTGAGAATACATCAAACCATTCGAGCGTTCTTACGGCGGGGAAGAAAGAAGATACGATAAATGCGGCAAAGGAGAGGAAAAGAGGCAAGACACCATAGTTACGTTCGTTCATTCAAAACTCTCCCGATAAGGGTTATTTGTAAGGCGAGGATAATGAGGCGGGGCATGAAAGTCAAATTCAATTTTCGGAGGCAAATTATGAAGGTGACAGGAACTATTGTGACGTTGGGGATGTTGCTCTGTGCAGGTTGTGAGAGCATTCGGTTTGCGCCGGGCGAGGTGCAGAAGCAAAATGCGTATCTGCATAACCGGACGGCGGCGATAGCGGCGGAGGCAGCGCGAAGAGAATACACATCGCAGCAGCTTCAGGCGCTGACGACACTGTCGGAGCAGCAAAGCAGGGCATTTGTGGCGTACTGCGGTTTGCCCGATGAACCGCCAAGAGCGGAGACGGCGGAGGAGGTGCTTGGCGAATCGAGTTTTACGCTGGCGAGAGCAGCGACGGCTGAGGCGAGCGGCAGGCCTGATGTGTGGCAGGTCGCGGATTCGGCGATTGAGCTGGGGATAGGCGTAGCGGGACTATTGGGTGGGGTGTATGGTACAACGGCGGTGCGGTTTCTGCGGCAGGCAAGGGCGAAGTCGAATGCGTTGAAAGAGGTAGTTTTAGGCAACGAGATATTCAAGATGACGCACAAGGAATCAGCCGAGGCGTTCAAGCAGGCGCACGGCAAGCAGTCGGCGATAACAAGGCAGATTGTTACCGAGATGAAGGCGTAGTTTCGCCTATCGCAGTCAGGCAATCAGCGGGTTACTTTTTTGGTTCCGGCGGTTCGAATTTGTAGCCGATTTCGCGGATGGTGTGGAGGAAGATTGGCCGAGCTTGCCAAACGCAGCGGCCTGCGTTTTTTAATACGACTGCACATCCTGCTCTGGAATAACCAGAGAGCGTCCTGAATCAGACAATCCGTATTTGCAGGGCGTGCCCTGCATCGACAACGACTGCCGGTTTGAGGTCGATTGTGACTTTGTTGTCGCAAAAGGCCAGTCCCTCTTGCCCGATATTGAGCTTTTCACCGGTGATGCTCGCATCAGCGGCGCTCGGCCTTCGCTTCAGGGTGGCAAGGACAATTCTTTCCGCTGTCAATTGTCCGGTTTTGACCTCGATGGTGACTAACTCGGCGGAGGGAGAGATTTTTCGAATAAAGTGTGCCGTGCCGGTTGGGAAGGCGAAGAAAAGTTTCAAATCCTTGTCGGGCAGTTTTGGATTGAATGAGTATGTCCCTGCGTTTATGCCGAGGCCCAGCATTGCGTTGACGATGGCCCAGGCGCTCATAGGCCTGAAGTAATGCCCGCCGAACTCCTGATGGTCCCAGTAGAGACCTGCCTTGCGATAGCGGTCATCGACGGCCTTGATAACGGCAAAACCCTCCTCGCACATTCCTTCGTAAATCAGTAGTGAGGCGAATTCAAGTTCCACGCCCGTCCAGCAGGTGTTGAGCTGGTCAACCCACATTTTTTCGGCGACATCGTGCCACCATTTGTCGCCGGGCCAGGAGCAGTTGCGAAGGCCGAAGTCGCCCTTGAAAGACATCTCGGTGATGGATTTGAGCGCCTGTTTTTTATGGTCATTGGGGAATACGTCGCCGAGTCCCGCCAGGTGTGCCGCCCACTGGCCGATGATTTGGTCGGTGAAGCAGCCCTCATCGAGTCCGCCGTGTTTGCCGCCTTCGTCGTTCCACAGGCGATAATATTTCTCGTTCCACAGTTTGGCCTCGAATTTCTCGACGCCTCTTTTCAGAATCCCGGCGTACTTTTGTTCGGCTTCGGCGTCGCCGATTGTCTTTGCCGCCGCGACGGCGTGTGCCATCATTGCCAGCCACATCGAGTCGATATAGGAGGCAACCCCGTACATCGGGAAGTTGTCGTAGCTGCACATAACGCCTTCCATATCCGGCAGCGAATCCCCGTCGAGGTCGCGCTCCCTGAGAACATATTCGATGGCCGCCTTGACGCTTGGCCACATCTCTTCGAGCCATTTCCTGTCGTTGTTCCAGAAGTATTCGCGCAGGACCATAGTAACGTACTGACCGGGCAGGTCCAGCCGATTGAATGCGCCGCCCGTCCCGCGAAGCTCGCTGCTGAATCCCTTTCGCAGACCGTGAACGACCGCCCCATTTGTCCCCTGCAGTTTGCGATGCGCCAGGAGCATATTCTTCTGCAATTCAGGGAAAAGCGCGGATGTCGGAATCGAGCCGTAATAGCTTACGTCCATTGTTGCGACCGGCCCCCACGATTGCTTCGCGGTCAGACCCTCCTGAACGCCGAAGGTTCCGTCTTTTATGAGCCAACTGCTCGTAATGAAAGTGTTGAGCTGCGAGTTAATCTGGTCGAGTACAAATCCCGGCGCGGTGCTGTCGTAGAAATCCTGGAGGAACTTTTTGGTACGGCGGTGCAAATCGTCTTTGTTTTGCGCGACATATTCGGCAACCTGGGAGGCGGAGTCGAAAAAATTGCAGTAGTAGTGCCCGACGACCTGTCCGGTCTGGCCTCGCTGCCCGCCGGTATAGAGGTTGGGAAAATGCCAGGCGTTGATGAAGGTATGCTCGAATGCCCGGCCTCGCGCCAGTTTCTTTGAGACGGCCATAGTGCTGAATAGCCGCTGGAGGGCGACGCGATTGCCCGTCTGGCGGTCGTATGTGGTGCGCTCTGACGTGCCGTCGATATTTGGTAACTTATTCTCGCGGAGGGCGGTTTCCAGGCAGGGATGTCGATGCTCCCAGCCAAGATTATACGTCGTCTCTGGCGACATTGAAACAAGGGATTGCGTGCCGAAGGTGCTCTTGGTCATCTCGACGCCGGTGCAGGTCATTTCGCAGAGTTTGAAATCGGCCTGCTCCTTCAAGGTTGTTGCGTAAAATCTCTCCCTTGTATCATAACCGACGCAGTTGCGAAGCGCCCCCATCAGCATCACATCAACCGGCTCACTTGTCTTCGATGTCACTTTCAGATTGATAATCTGCACGGGCAGCGATGAGTTTTTTACATCGTGCGGGATAAAGGGGCTGTATGCCTGCATCATAACCTCGACGGGCATTTCGGGGTCGGTGAATTTCAGATTCACAAACGGGAACACAGCCGAGTATTCAATCTTCTCGACACAGCTTAACCATGGGAAGTAATAAAGCGGCGACTCCTGCCCTGCGAAGTCGGGCGAGTCGTTAATCTGCAGCAGCTTCATTCGCGGCTCTTTGCCCGGCAGTTGCCAGCGGAGTATGAAAAACAATATCGAGTCCTCTTCGAAATCCAGCTTTGGGCCTGAGTACATAGGCAGGTTATTAAAGATGGACCAGTTGTAGAACCTCCCGTCCTTGCGCAGTTCTGCGCAGCCCGCGCCGATTCCTCCGACGGCGACGCCGCTGCGGGCAGGACAGGTTGAGTCCATCGATTCTATCACAATTCGCTGCGTCGCCGTATCGAGGTTTGCCTGTCCCGCGAAGGCCCGTGACGTGCCGAGGTTGGCTGATGTGACCGCGCCTGCGACCGCAGCGCCGGTCTTGCCGAGAAATTGGCGTCTGTCCATTGTGCTTCCTTTCCATTATGTGCATAAGCGAGGTCCGCCAAGGGACGGCTTGCGCCGCGTGTGAGCAGCGAACAACCTGCACAGGCGCGACATTGTAGCGGGTACGCGGGAAATTGGAAAGCGGTTTCGTATGTTTAACGGTTACGCAAGCGAGGTCAGTTGGGATTGGCTGGGATTTCGGCCAGCGCCCTGGTGATTGCCTGTTCGAGCTGGTCGAGGGGGAGGTCTTTGGCGAGGATAACTCCGGCCGGGTCGATGAGGCGGACGGCAGGTACGCCGCCGACGCCGTACTCTCTGACGACAGGCGACTGAGACATTGGGCCCACGGCAAGCTGAGGCCAGTCAATCTCGAGTTTGGCGGCTGTCTTCTTCGCCTTTTCAATCTCCCAGTCGAGGCAGAGGCCGAGCATTACGAATCGGCTGTCGCCGGAGAATTTGTCGTGGAGTTGTTTGAGCGCAGGCATTTGTTCGATGCAGGGGGTGCACCACGTGGCCCAGAAATCGAGCAGGACCAGTTTCCCTTTGAACTGGTCGAGGCGAACGGTTTGGCCGTCGAAGGTTTCTGCCTCGAAGTTCGGGGCGGCCTGGCCGAGGTCTGGATAATAGACGCGACTAAGACGGACCTCGCCCATTTGAACAGGGGCGGTCTGCGGCCCGGGTTCGACGGTGAACTGTTTCACTGCGACGCCCTCAAGTACACCGCGGCCGCCAAGTGCGTTTTCCTCGAGCGGGGCGTGGGCGTTGATGACGAGTTCATACCTGCCTGGGGGCAGGGGGTCGAATTTGAAGGCGCCATCGTCCTGGAAAGCGGGTATGAATCTCTTCTGCCAGGTTTTAGAAAGCTCATACACAGTGTCCTTGTCGAGCCAGAGCCAGGCGTAGTCGTCTCTTTGTACCGATTTTATCTTGTCAGGCAGTTGCGGCTGCGGGTCAAGCAGAAAGGCGACGGCGTGGAGCATTCGGGGACTTGACAACTGAATCCGGCAGCAGTCGGGCGGGAGTATGATTGTGCCGAAGGCGGCTGTGCCGATGCGGCCAAGCTCGATGTGCAGGGTTTGACCCGGCTGGGGCTCGAGATACTGGGCGTCGGACTCAAAGTGGCCGATGACCTTGCCGACCGCCATCGGTATCGAGGGGACATCGTCAATTGCAAAGTCAGGGGTGCTGATTGCGACCCTGGGAAACGCCCATTCAATGGAGGCCGACCGATTGTAGTCGGGCGGGACAATCGCCGACACGCCCAGCGTGAGGTTGTCGAAATTCTGTTCAGTGAGAATTGTGCCTTCGATTCTGGCCCAGGGGGTAAGTGTAATCGGCGAGCCGACAGGGAGGGCGTTTGATTCAATGATTGCGTAGCCATATTCGTGGAGAGCAGCTATCCAGCCGCCGGCCTCGGAAGGGGCAAGCTCGAACCAGCCGTTGGCGTCTGTGTGTACGAAATACTCGGGGCCGTTCATTAGGCCTCGCACGAATGTGCGGTTGGAAATAACGGCCGTCTTGTGGGGGCTTACCCAGACAACCTCGACATTGTGAACGGGCGTTGCGTTGGCGTCAACAATACGTCGAGTTATGGAGCCGGCGGGAACGAGACGGATTTCGAACGGCTGGTATTCGTCGCCGAGTTTTACCGCGGGCGTGAGCGCGGGCAGATAACCGGAGGCGTTGATTCTGGCATAGAAGGCGCCGTCAACGGGATATGTCATGATGAAACCGGTCAACGGTTCGCTGAATCGGCCGTCTGCTGAGTCAATCTGGCTGCAGTAATCATGCCAGTTAATTGAGCCGGCAGCAGAATCCGACTCGACGCCGGTGGTGATTTGGAAGGACTTTAGCGGCTGGCCGGTGACCGAATCGACAACGCGGCCCGCGAAGACGGGATTCTTATACATTACTGTGCGGTCCAACTGCGAGAGGTCTGCCGGCATTGTCTTAATGACGGGCAGCCAAGAATCCTTTTTCTTGCTGAAGGTGAATTCAACTGTTCCTTCGTCAGGGACGTCGCGTATTTCAAACACGCCCTGGGAATCGGTGACAGTTTTGAGTGCCAGCCGCGTGTTGTGCTTGCCGACTCGCCAGTTATAGCAGCTCACAGCGACCGCTTCGATTGGGCGTCCTGCTCTATCGACGACTTGTCCCCTGTATGCCTTGCCGGCGCTCAGTGTCAGCACAACCGGCTCTTGCTTATCCTGAACTGTAACTGGAACGATGCGGGGCGCATAGCCGATGGCCGAGACAGAGAAGTTGATTGTTTCGAGGGGCAGTCCGCCGATACTGAATGCGCCGTCTTCAGTTGTCCGGGCGGTGGTGCAATCTTCGCCGATGCCGTTGGAGTCAAAGCGGTAGAATTGGCCCGCAGCAATCAGGGCGTCTTCAACGGGCCGGCCAAGCTGGTTCCGGACGATTCCTGATATGCGACGGCCGCGCCGCAGGACCATAACGTTCGTTCCGTCTTCAAGCTCGGCAACCGAGGGGGTTCTGTCCGGCTGGCTGTCGAGGTGAAAGCTGATATAGTCGGGGTGCAGCAGCCGTATGCTCAGGTCGGTGAAGTTGCGAGGGAAATTGCATTGCCAGTAACCTTGCGGGTCGGTTGCTGCCTCTCTTGCTCGAAGCCCTGTCTCTCCGGCGATATGGAACAATATGGATAGCTGAACACCGGCGATGGGCTGGTCATTTTCATCAACTATGTGGCCGCTGCAGAGGATTTGGTTTGGGTCGTGTGTTTCGGTGAAAGGCACATCGCCTGCCTGCGGCTGTGAGGACGGCTGGACCTCGTTGGCATCGCCCTGGAGCTGACGGGCCTTTATGGCTTTGATTGCTTCGACGAAGGGGTTGTTGTCTTTATTGCCGGGCCACTCGGAGGCCTGTCTCTCCAGGGCCGCGATTTCAGAGGCGTCGCCGATTTCGGCAAGGTAATTTGCAGCGGCGATTTTGGCTTGTGCCGCGCCCTTATCAAGGATTGCGATGAGTCCCGGCACGTCTTTGGCGGCGAAGAGGCGGTCAACTTCCTCCAGTTCCGCCGCAAGCTGCCGTTGTGCGGTCAGCTCTCGCACAGAGGGCGGCTCGCCGGGCGGAACCTGGGGCTTCTCTTCCCGCACGATTGCAGGTCCCGGTGCGGCCTTCTGCGTCGTGGTTTTCCAGATGTAAACGACGCCGAGAATCGCTGCAATAATCACGGCGGCGGCGAGGGCAAGCCGGCGGGGATGCAAAAAGGGAGTGTGGGTGTGCTTCGGCTGAACGGCGCTTTCAGTGAGGAGTGTATGGAGAATGTGTGTCCTGGTCGGCTCATCGAGCACCAGCTCGGGCTGAACTGAGGTCAGCAGCCGCCCTATATTTTCTTCGAGACAATCTTCGTTAAACATCTGTCCCTCCTTCCAGCGGCCAGGACCCATTGAAGGACCTGTCCAGGCGGACAAACGCCTCCGCAAAGGCCTTGCGCGCACGATGCAACAATGTCCTGACCGCACCTTCGGAGATTCCGAGGCAATTCGCTATCTGTTCAACACTCTTCTTGTGATAGTAACGCGCCCTGAGTACCGCCTTGTAGTTGGCTGGGATATTCACGAGCGTCATTTGAACCAATTGTGCCGTTTCCTGCCGCTGAAGTATCTCATCAGGCAGCGGCTCGGTTGCAATTTTTTGAAAGGCCTGCAGCAGCCCGGCGTCAATATCCCGCCACACTTGCTCGTATGGTATTTGCCTGCCTTTGGCGCGCAAGGCCCGGGTGATGTGGTTCTTGCTCAGCCAGGTCAGCCAGACGAACATACTGCCTTTTTGCGGGTCATAGCGGTCGATTTGCCGCAGAGCTGCGAGGAAGGTTTCCTGCACAAGCTCTGCGGCACAATCGGCGTCCATTGCAGCGCGGTAGTAAATAAACGTGTACAGCGAGTCAGCGTAGCATTTGAACCAGCGCTCAATGGCCTCGGGACATCTTCGCTGCAATTTCTCCAAGTCCTCCTTGTCAAAAGGTTCACTCATCATTATTTAATGTATCGGTAAGGCGGAAAGGTTACACAAGAAAACAAAGAATCCGCAATTTTGACGGTTTTTCACGTTGTGCAGGGCGGCCGTGGATTTGCGAAAGTGGTTCGGAAAAGGCGGCAGGAAAGGAACTGAGCATGAAAACGGTGCGATTGGGACTGATATTCGCGTTAGTTGTGGGTGTGCTTGTCTTAGCGGGTTGTGCCGAGAAGGGGGAAATGGCTATGGGACGCCATAAAAATGTCGAGAAGGTCTTGTATGAGGAATTGACGCCGGCGGAGTTTCGCCAGCGCATAGCGGCTGCGCCGATTGCCTATTTGCCGTTAGGGACATTGGAGTGGCACGGGGAGCATCTTCCTCTGGGTTCTGACGGCCTGCAGTCGCGGGGGTTTTTTGTGGAGTTGGCGCACGAGGTCGGCGGCGTGGTCTGCCCGATGCTGTTCCTGGGGCCTGACCGCTCGGCGGTGATTGACGGCAATGAATATTACGGAATGGATATTGCCGGCGACATGCGGCCGGGCCGCAATTATCCGACACAGCAGTTGGCGGGCAGCGCCTACCGCGCAAGTGATGAGGCGTTCTATCTGATGCTTGATGCCGCAATGAAGCAGCTTTCGCGGGCGGGTTTCAAAATTGTGGTTGCGCACGGCCACGGGCCATCGACTATGGTGTTCAGAGACCGCCATGATGAATGGAAAAACAAGTACGGCCTGGAAACCTTTAATTGCTGGGGAAGCCCTTACGACGCGCAGGGATTAGGCATTCAGGTTGACCACGCGGCGATGAACGAGACATCGCTGGTGATGGCGTTGAGGCCGGATTTGGTGCAGATGGAACGCCTGCCGAAAGACCCGAACCAGTGGCCCGTCGGCGTAGGCGGCAAAGACCCGAGAAAGTTCGCCAGCGCCGAACTTGGCCGAAAGGCAATCAAACTGCAAAAAGACCGAATGACCGGAATTCTGCGCGAGGCGCTTGCTGAACTCGGCAAATAACAACTGCAATTGACGGGTAATCCGCACGGCCGGCCTCGCGGAATAACAACAAAGTTAAAATTTGTCCGGAAAATCTGGTTGACAGGCGGGCGGCCAGGAGTATAATGTAAAATACGGACGAGAAAGACACACTCGCCCCAGGGTATCTTTGAGAAAGAAGCATTTCGGGCAAGGTAAATCCAACATAAAGAAATAACCAATAATCACTGAGATTTCAGACGTTTCAGTCAAAGGTGGAAAGTCGATTTGCAAGAAGCGCCTGGAGGCTCGGTGCTCTTTGTTTCTACAGAGAGCACCGCTGCTTTTTACGGCAGCGGCTGCTTGGTATGTCTGCAGAGGGCATCGTTGGCCTTCACGTCCTACAAGGGCTCTTGCAGGCCCGAAGTGAGCGTGAATGTGTTGGCGGTGCCCTTTTTGATTGCGCCGCCGAGTTAAAAGAAAGAATTTTGTGCAAGAATTGCGTGTTTATGGTATAATACGCATATATTAAGGGACTGTTTAAGGAGATTGATTATGCGAGATTTGAGTACAGGGATGCTGGGAGTAAGCGCCGCGGGACGCATACAATCTATAGCAAAATTCGGAGGGCAACTAACCGTGAGTTTGCCTCATAACATCAACAATTTATTTGAAAGGGTACGATTATGAAACCCGCACCAACCATACCACTGGCGCTCCTGTGCCTGCTGCTCGGAGCAGTACGGCCAGCCAACGCCACGCTTGTAACGATTTACATCGAAGGTGTAGTGGATTCCGTGCACGACTATGGCAACTACCTTGAGGGCAAGGTAAATGTCGGTGACCCAATCACGGGGTACTACACCTACGACACGGCTACGCCAGACACAAACCCATCGGAATGGATAGGCGATTACTGGCATTATAGCCCACCGGCAGGTATCTTGCTAACCACGGGAGGATTCGAGTTTGAAACGGACCCAGGACACGTACAATTTCTTCTTTCCGTCGGAAATGCCGGGGGGCCGTATAGTATGGACAACTACTTGGTGCGCAGTTACGGGAATCTGCCATTGTCGAATGGTGTTGCTCTTAGCACTATCTCGTGGCAACTGGACGATTCGACAGGAACAGCTCTTGACAGTGACGCCATACCCATGGGCCCGCCAGACCTGACCGAGTGGGAAGTATACCCAAGTCTGTGTCTGGAGGCCGACCGGATGTATGTGGTCAGGGGACATATTACGCAGGCAATTCCTGAACCGGCAACACTGTCCCTGATTGCTCTTGGGGCGTTCGGGCTGGCTGCCAGGAAGACGCGTAAAAGCTAACACCTCCACTAACTCTTTTTTACGGAGAAAGACAAATGGCCAACTCAAAGATGATAACGGTAGCCGCGGTCATTCTTTTTGCGGCTGCGATTACCTCCAACGCGAGCATTCCCGAGGATGCAAATGTTATCAAGGTCTGCGGCGGGGAATACCATACCCTCATAGTCACAAAGAACAATTGGGCGTGGGGAACCGGCAACAACGACTTTTTTCAACTCGGGCGAGGTGGAACATCTAGTGAGCCGAACAAGCTTTTTTGTCGTGTTCGCGGAATAGACGACATCGACTTTCTCGCGGATATCAATGATGTTGCAGCAGGGTACAGACATTCTCTCGCACTCGATATAAATGGTTGGGTGCTCGCATGGGGCGGGAATGGAGCGGGGCAACTTGGGAATGGAACTCAGGCCAACAGTAGCACCCCTGCTTTGTGGATGCTAATGCAGACAATTTTCATCTCAAGCGGCAGTCGCCGTGTATAGATAAGGGCAAACCCAACTCGACTGACTCGAATGAACTCGATATTGACGGCGAGACGCGGGTTCTGGACGGCGACTCCAACGGGACCTCTATTGTTGACATAGGCGCCGATGAGTTCTATCAGCCGAAGGCGGACTATAACGAGGATGGAATCGTGAACTTTATCGACTTTGCGATATTTGCTCTGCCCTGGCGGATGACGGATGCGAATATCTCGCTGGATAGCGACAACGATGTTGACATAGACGACCTGGAATTATTCTGCGACGTTTGGCTGTGGACGGCCCCCTGGATGGATGAATATCAGCAAATGATGGGTATGGGCGGCGAAGGCGGCCAATCGCAAATGATGCTCCCTGCCGGCGAACAAATGTTTATGGCCGAAGCCCTTGAATCAGAACCGTTGCAGGCCGATGTGCTGACTATTCCCGAACCCCCGCCGAGTATTGAGGAGATGATTGACTGGCTGGACGAGGTGTGGAAATCCGGCCAATTAGACATCCCGGAGGGCGAGTATTTGGCTTTCAGAAAACTGCTAGAAGACCAGTTGCAATAAACTCTAACAGCGCGTTCACCGTACAACTTCACGGGGCTGGGACTTCTTCCCAGCCCCGTGTTCTTTTCGGCAGCGGCGGACGTCAAAACCCCCCAGCCATATTTGCACGCAAGTGGAGCGAACCCTTCAAAAAAGAGTTTCTGATTTCCGGCCCGCCGGGGCAAAAAATATGAGGGTCTGGGCCGATAACATCCTGTCAGCTTTCGGACCAGGCCGACCTCGCGGAAGAATGACGGGCGCTTGCTTGAATCGCCGGGGTAATTCTGATAAAATAACTCGTAATATCGGGGGGCTGCCCTGTGTCTCTTGCACGAAAAGCCAACGGGATGGGCAGGCCGTCTAATCACAGAACCGCGAGGACGACAGGGACAATTTGAGAGCGGAATATGACCATACAGTATATGCTCACGGCCCGTGAATTGACGAAAATCAGGGTAACAACGGCAACCGGCGCCGGCTCCGACAAGACAAAACGGCAGGGACTGCGGAGAAGATGGATGGTCCGGTGCCTGTTATTTGCAGCAGTGGTTGTCTGGGCCTATGTTGTTGTGCAGCACTGGGGCGATATGGCCTTGATATGGGATGCAACGCTCGGCCAGAAGTCGGTTGTGACAGGGATAATGTACGACGGCGAGAAGCCATACGCGGTAATACTCGGGCGGATTGTGCACGAAGGGGACATCGTGCAGGGCTATCAGGTAAAGAGAATACACCCCGACAGGGTGGAGCTGGTAAGGGACGGAATCAAAACAACCGAGCACGTACGGGCGAAAATCGACTGGGTCGGAGCGGCACTCGGCACAAGTTAGATTCGGGGGGAGGCGGTATGCACTTTCGGCGGCTGCTTGCAAGCTACGAAGACAACAAAGCAATTGCCAACACGAGGCAGTTGCAGCAGATATTGCGGCATCTTGGGATTGTCGCAGAGCATATCGAAGAGGCGGTGGCAATCATAAACACGGCAGGGGTTCTGCACTTTGCGAATACACGCTGGGCACAGATGCACGGATATAAAAGCAGCGATG
>CAYGVZ010000036.1:0-14913 GCA_964353475.1 uncultured Pirellulales bacterium
GCTCTTGAACTTCACCTCCATCCCGGTCACCGAAGACATTCCATCCGACAAGGAATTGGTTGACCTCTACAGGACCTATCAGCAACTGGTAAAAGACGCCGACCTTTTGACCAAACACCCGCGTTTTCCCCTGCCGGGCACCCTCGAGTACGTCGGCTCAAAGGCGTGCCTGTTCTGCCACGACTACGAGTACCGGAAATGGAAACCCTCCCGGCACGCCGACGCCTACGCAACTCTCGTTAAGGTCGGCTCGCAGTACGACCCCGAATGTATCCTCTGCCACGTCATCGGCCTCGATTTCCAAACCGGATTTGTTACCGAATCGAAAACGCCTGAAATGAAAGACGTCGGCTGCGAAAACTGCCACGGCCCCGGCTCAGACCACATCCGCTCGCTCGGCGCCGTCCAGACCGCAGGCCCTGTATCCGTCTGCACCGACTGCCACACCCCCGAACACAGCGGCGAGTACGCCGCCAACGAAAAACAGTATTTCGAGAAAATCATCCACTGGCGCGAACCCGTCTCTCGCCGCAGCGTCTCTGCTCCTTCCGATGCCAATCTCACGCCGTCAGGCAAACTGCAAAACAACCCCCGCCAGAGGGAACCCGCTCGTCCCGCAACTGTCAAACAAGATAGGAACTGATAAAGTTGTGGTATGTTAAAAACTCTCCGAATAACTTCTGTCATAGCAGTTATCTTCGCGGTCGTGGTGCTCGCGCTTCCCGCTGTTTACGGCGTTAAGCCCGACCCCGCCGTCGCAGAATTGCTCAGCGACCCAAGCGTGGTCGAGCAGTTCAAGCAGGCAAAAGGCCGGAAACCGGCAACCGCCGACAGCCAGACCTCGCCTCTCGTTAAACAGGCCGAGGTCCTCGCCCTTTATCTCAATCCGCCCACGCCTCCGCCCGCCCAGGCGCCCATCGCCCAGGCCCCTGTTAAGGCCGAACTTCAGCCGCTCGCCCAAATCACCCCCAAGTTTAACCTTATCGGCACAAGCGTCCACACCACTCGGCCGGAACTATCCCTCGCACTGATAGATGAGCCGGGCGTCGGCTACCGCTGGGTACGCCTCGGCGGCACAATCGACCGTTTCTCTCTCGACCAAATCGAGCAGGGCCGAGTCGTCCTGCGCGATGGCGACAAAACGCTTGAGCTGACCATTGTAAAAGACCAGCCGTTGCCGGCCGTTGCACCCGTCCCCCCCAAACCCGAAGGGCAACCTGGTGTTGTTACCCCGCCCTCGCTGGCATCACGGGCGAGAACCCGTACCACCAGGCCGACCCCCGGCGCTCCGCCGCAACCAACTATGGCTGCACCACAACAAGCCGCTGCTGCTCGCTCCCAGACGCCGCCGGCAGCCCCATCCGAACAGCTTAACCCCCAGGACAAGGCAATGCTCGACCAGATGCTGGCCGACCTCGAAAAACTCGCCCCAGCCGCAGACGGCTCTGAAAAAACACCCGCCGGCCTTACTAAAGACCAGGCGATGGACAAAATCATGGCCCAGCTCGAAGCTGCGAGAACCGGACCCAATACCCCCGCCCCCGCTGCCCTGCTCCCTTCTCCCGAACCTAATGCCCCGATCCCTTCACCTGACCCTAACAAACCCGAAAAATAAGTCGCTCTACGCCGCGTGAGGTCGAAAAGCCCCCCTCATTTCCTTATCGTTTAGCCCCCACCCCAGCAGCAGGGATCAGAAAAACTATGCCAGGCCAGCCGCCAAGGCATTACCGGTATGGTTTCATTTTTACTTTATTTCTGGCGCAGGTAATTCAGGGCTTGTTCCAGCACTTTGTCACCGGCATCCTGCTGGCCGATTTCCACGGGGATGTCCGGCTGAATGCCTTCCGTTTCAAGACATGTCCCGTCCGGGCGCAGGTCCTTCCAGCTTGGCAGGAATATTGTCACTTCATTGCCGAGGTCGTGCGGTTTAGGATTGCCTGAGCTTCCCTGCGACTTGGCCCCGACCAGTTTGCAGTTCGTGACCTTCTTCATCATCAGCAGGAACGACTCGCAACTGCTCATATTCGCAGGCCCCATAAGCACGGCGACCTTGCCTCGATACTTTGGTCTGTTCTTGCTCGGGTTAAGAACACGATTTTGCGGGTCGGTAAAACCGTCCGGTCGGCCGACATCCCGATATACATGCTGAGCGTACACCACCGGCTCATTCAGGAAACAACCTGCAAACTCCTGCGCCAACGGCTCAGAACCCCCGCCGTTGAAACGCACGTCGATGACCAGGCCCGATGCGCCGGAAAACTCCTGTATTGCGTCGTAGCATCGCTCCAGGGCTTCGGTGTGCCTGGAATCCCAACTGTCGATACGAATATATCCGATTCTGTCATCAAGGCGACCCGCGTAAACGACGTCACTGCGTTTGGTCAGATTCGGCACAACTGCCGCCAGCTTCGCTGCATTCGCGTTTGGAGTTACCGGCTTGACGTAGCTGGCGAACTGCTGCTGCCCGACGGTCAGCCAGATATGCTTGTCCCTGGCAGCCGCCAGCAACTTGCCGGCTATGCGGGCAAATTCCTGCGGTGTGTTCGCGTCCAACAGAACAGCGGTCTGCTCCTCAAATGTCTTGTCCCAATCAACTTTCCGAAGGTCGCGGTATGAGTATTCCTCATCAATCAGGCGGCGCAACTCCTTGACAGCTCTTTCGTTGTCGGCACGCATGTCCCCCTTCACATCGGCCCGCTTCTTTGCCGCGCCGGTTTTGAACCGCACCGGATAAGGCACAGCCGGCTCACCTTGCACGTTTCGACAATTGCCGAAAGATGGACAGTTGACGCTGAATTCGTACTCATGATTTGCCAGCAGGTTCACCCGCATAACGAGTGTCCGCCTGCCTCGCCATTGTGGATTGCCGACAATCTGCGGAAAATTCTGACCTCCTCCGCATATTGAATAACTTTGTCCTACCGTCATATCCTGGTCGAAGGCAATGATAATTTCACGCAGTCGCTGGTCCACGTCCTCGTCGCCGTTCTCAGGAACGGTCTTGATGACTTTCGGCTGCACACCGGATGCCGTCGCCCACATACACAACACGGCCAGAAGCAACCCTACAATTCTCGTTTGCCGGAACTTACACATAGTTCTGCTCCCTCAAGAATACTGGCTACAATCTTCCTTCACCAAGGTTCCTTACGGCTATCTGTTTGCCCTTTTCGGTCTGTACCGAATACGCGACCCATAGCCCGCCTTTGCCGTCATAGCAGGCGGAGCAGTATCGCGGATTACCCTGCGATTCGACTACTTGCGGTTTTGACCAGCTACTCGTATTCGGGTCGAGTTCAGCCCGCTTGATAGTCCACTGTGTGCCGTCCGCCGTCTGGCTCCAAAGCAGCGTTGCCTTGCCTGTCCCGGAGACGGCAAGAGTCGGCGTACATACATTGAACACCGGCTCGCTCAAGTTCAGCGTTTGCTCCTGCCGGGTCGTTTGGCTTGTCAGCGCGGCTCTCACACAGATTCGCTTGCGAATCGCACCAGCGGCTTTATCATACCCCTGGCTGTCCCACGCGCACCATATCCGATTTCCGCCTGCGACTGCAACAGTCGGCGTTACGTCGATATCCGTTGCGCTCACTGGCTCGGGTTTGCCCATCGTGAAATCATTGCCAATCCGGCGCACGAAAATCGTGGGGTTCGCCGCGTTCTTTGTGTAACCGGCCGGCTGATGAAAATCCCAGGCCCACACAACTGCCGCACCGTTACCGTAACCTGCAATCACCGGCTCGGTATGGTCTTCATAGTCGGGGACATCGGTGGGGCTGACCTGTACTTCATCAGACCATTTGCCCGCCTCCCATCGCCTGACATACACCTCTTTATCCCTCGACCACTCACCCATCTTGCGCCATTTGTAATATGTAATCCAGATGCGCCCCTTATCATCGCAGGCCATCCGCGCGTGCATTGCATCGTCATCGGCGTCCGTTACCCTCGCGGGCTTGTCCGGCTGCCCGACGCCGTTCAGCGTTGTGCAGAATATGTTGTAGTTTTTCCCCTCTGCATCGCTCGTCCAGCTTACCCACACCTTTCCTTTTGTGTCCGCGATTGCCGTGCCGTCAAACTCATCGGCGGCCGTCGCGGCAATCGCCCTGTCCTCCGACCATTGATTGCCGTCGAAGATGCGCATATACACATCGCTGTTGCCGTTGCGGTTGGTCGTGAACATAACATAGGTACTGTCGTTCGGGCCGCACGTAGTCGAAGTGAATCGTTCCAGAAGCTGCGGTTTGTCCTTTTCGCCGCTGCGCTGTAAAGTCGCCGGCATATAAGAAACGCCCTCAACACTTACGGGCTTCGTCTCGACCCCTTTGCCAAGCATTTCTTCTATCAGCGCCCTGACCTTCGGCCAGTGGTCGTCTATCGGGCTGTTGCAGCGATAGACAACGTTGCCCCGGCCGTCGGCTAACATCAGGAACGTCCAGCCGTCGCTGTTATACTGCTTCTCAAACCGCCGGTCGGTATCAAGCAGTTGCGGAAACTTCAGACGGTAATGCCGCTGGAATTCCACTGCCGCTAATTCGTTGTCGCCCGCAATGCCGCGGATTACCGCCAAGCCCCTTGATTGATATTCCTCTGCAATCCGCCGGAGCGGCTCGGCGTCCTGCTGACATCCGCCGCACCAGCACGACCCCATCATTATCAACACCGGCACGCCCGCATAATCCTCCGAGAGTACCCGTCTGCCGTATATGTCCCGCAAGTCGAATGACAACCTGTCACCGCTTGCTCGTGCTTTGGTCTGCTTCTTTGCAGATGGTTTGGCCGCAATCCCTAATTCAGCAAGTTCCTGCGCCGTGGCCGGTTTTGCGCTGACAAGAACGAGCGTCTCGCTTTGCGCCAGCATCTCGACAATGGCGTTCTTCCCCGCCTGGCCGTCAACACAGATTCGTCCGGCAACAGCCCCGCCCGCCTGGCTCGGACGGTAATGATGTGTCCGCGCATCAGCCGGCAGGTTCTTGTTGAACTCGTCGAGCAACTGGTTACCTGTCTTGATTGAGGAGCCACCCGCCGCCTTGAAGGTAACTATGTAAATCGACTCCTCGCCCGCTTCCGCTCCCGGAGCGGGAGTATTGCACTCAGCCGAACGGCACAAAATCAAATCATCTTCCTTTTTCGCTGAAAAAGCTATCGGCGCCAGGACGCTCGCAAGCAGGCAGATACACAACCCGTAATTCAATGCCCCCCGCATTATTTATTCCTTTCCCGGCCTTGTCGCCGGCGCTCTATGTAGTAGCGCATAGCAACTCTTGTCGATTCAAAGGCAAGTTTCTCTATCGGGACTTTCTCCCACTCGAAATACTCAACACCGGCTATCTCGTCGCTGGTTCGCAGCGACTTCAGGTCCCTTGGCCGACAGGTGAAGAAGAAATCAATCACCTGATAAGGAATGTCTTTATAGACATAAACATTCGGCGCACTGGTCAGATACCGCAGGTCGATAATCTCGATACCAAGCTCTTCGCGCATCTCCCTTATCAGCGACTCCTCGATTGTCTCCCCGTAGTCGGCAAACCCGCCCGGCAAATCCAGCATCCCCTCCTTCGGCTCTTTTGCGCGGATCGTCAGAAGTATCTTCTCGTCGCATTCGATTATCGCCGCTGCCGCCGCTGCAATGTTGTGATAATACACAAAACCGCATTCTCGACAGACAATCGCCTTGCCCTCTCTTGTGCCGAGCCGCGTGCCCCCGCACGCCGGACAATGCTTGAATATCTCAAGCAATTCCATTTTTGTTCTCTCCGATGTTGACCGGCCTGAAAACGCCGGCTTCCTTACAGTGTAAGATATTGCGCCGCTTTTCTCAATCGAGTGCTGGCCCGGCCTATATCCTCGATGCGGCTGATTTGCTGCGTCTTGCGAACCTCTAATATCCTGCCGACGGTGGTTGGCCCCAGGCCGGGGACGCGCAACAGCTCCAGGCGCGATGCGAGATTGACGTTCACGGGAAATTTTTCCGGATGCCGCTTCGCCCACGCCTGTTTGGGGTCGATATCGAGTGAAAGATTGCCGGCGTTATCGAAAAAAATGTCGGGTTCGGTAAAGCCGTACTTGCGCATCAGAAAATCAACCTGGTACAGCCGATGCTCCCGCATAAACACGTCTTGCGGACTTCGCTCGCGCTGCTCCGCAGGCAGTGTTGAGTCGCCAAGCCCTTTTTGATACGCGCTGAAATACACACGGTGCATATTCAGCCGGTCGTACAGTCCCCACATATATTTGACAATCTCAGCGTCGCTCTCGCCGGCAGCGCCCACGATAAACTGCGTCGTCTGCTTTACGCGGGCGTATTTGCTTCCCCGCCCTGTCAGCCGGCTTATCAGCTTAATCGGCTCAATAATATCTTTGATGTATTGCTTCCTGCTCGACAACCTGGCGAGATGCTTCTCGCCCGGCGTCTCGATATTCAGCGATACCGTGCTGGCAAGCGACACCGCCTCCTCTATCGCCGCGTTACTTGCGCCCGGGATAATCTTCAAATGAATGTACCCGCGAAAATTATGCCTGTACCGCAGCACGCGCGCGACGCGGTTAAGCTGCTCCATCGTCGCATCAGGCGTACCAATAACGCCCGAAGTCAGAAACAAGCCGAACACCTTGCGCTGATTGAGGTAGTCAAGAAAGATGTTCTCCGTCTCCTCTGCCTTCAGGGTACACCGCCGAACGTCCTGGTCGGCGCGGAGCGGGCAATACTTGCAGTCATTCGTGCATACGTTCGAGATTAGCGTCTTGAACAGTAAACTTGTCCCGCCGCCGGGAAGCGTAACAGGGTATATCCATTTGCCATCTTCGCCGCGCGTCCGACGTTCATCCTGGTTGCAACTGCACGCGCACGCCAAATCATACTGCGCATCGGCGCTGAGTATCTCCAGCTTTTCCTGCGTCCCCGGCCTTGTAATAACCGCCGTCATAATCGTGTCATCCCTGAATCTGACCGTAACTACATCTATTTTCCCCGATGATGCTGTCGTTGCCAAGTGGGGACGGCTGCAAATCGTGCATTTGTCTGAAAAATCCGTTATCGGTCGTTGCCAGAGCGGCGGCAGGGCGAATCTGTCTTGTCATTAAGCGCCTGCTTTTGTATCCTGTTCGGCTATGAACCCCCAGCCGGGCAAATGTGACGACCTGAGCAGACCCCGCCAGACCGCGGGCGGGCTGTATGCCTTTCTCGCCTCCCGCGCTGCCTCGGTCGTTGTCTTCGCCGCACTGTTCTGCACGCTCGCCGTGAAACTCTTTCACTGTCAGCGCCAGCACTGTATTAACCTCTATCCGCTCTGGATTCTCGCGGATATCGCCGTCCTCCTGGCTGTTGAAGTAGTGCTCTCAATCGTCTGTTTCTCACAGCGGGCACGCTGGGCTGCGAGAATCGCCCTGGTTGCCGCGGCGGTCGTCTGCACCTGGTCGGTAATGAACGCCGGCTGGCTCATACGAACCGGCACACAAATCCTGCCGAATGTGCTGCTGCCCCTTGTACGCGACCCCCTCAACGCCCTCGGCATTGTCGGCGCCAACCTGGCAAAGATGCCGCTTGCCGCCGTCGCTCTTCTTGGCCCGAGCGCCGTTGCCCTCGCGTTTTTCTTTACCGTGCTCGCAAGGCCGCTGCCGTCGCCTTACACGCGGTCGGCGTTCGACAGGAAACTGCTCGTCTCCTGCATCATCATTCTTGCAGCATCGCTGGCGTATTTTGTTTTGAAAAACCCTGCCGCCGCGCCCGCCGCCTCACGCGAGCTGCGGGACAATGCGCAACTGCGGGCGCTGCTTTCGCTCGCCATACCTGCACCTGGCAGCCGGGTCGGCGGAAAAACGCCCGTTGCAAAACGGGTAATACCAACCCTCGACCGGATTCAACTGCCCCTGATGCCGCAGGCGGAGCCGAATCGCAACGTGGTCGTGGTGGTGCTCGAAGGCGTTCAATACAAATATACGTCAATGGCAGACGACACAGCTAATCTCACGCCGTACCTTGCAGGCATCGCCCTGCGGGGCGCCGATTTCACCAGCGCCCGCTCAACGCTCACGCATACGACCAAGGTCTTGTTCAGCATCCTGACGGGCCGCTATCCTTCCGTATCGCAGGACCTCGCAGAGGCCGTACCCGTCGAAAAACCTTATGCCGGACTGGTTTCAATCCTCGAACGCGGACTCGGTTATCGCACCGCCTTCTTCCAGTCCGCAAAGGGTAATTTCGAGTCGCGTCCCGGCCTGATACATAACCTGGGCTTCGACAAATTCTGGGCGAGAGACGACCTGCCCGATTCCAACAGTTTCATCGGGTCTTTAGGCAGTGATGAGTTTGCTATGCTGCCCGCCGTCGCGGAATGGCTCAAAGCAGACACCAAACCATTTCTATTGGTAATCCTCTGCTCCGTCACGCACGACCCCTACGAGGTCCCCGCCTGGTTCGGCAGGCCCGGCGAAGACCCCCTCGAACGATACAAGCAGACAATTCGTTATACCGACCAGTTCATCGCCGCCCTCGACGGCGAGATTGAAGACGCAAATCTCGCCGAGGACACCATCTTCTGTGTCATCGGCGACCACGGCGAGGCCTTCGGCGAACACGCCCTTCTCGGCCACGAACGCATCGCCTTCGATGAAGCGCTCAAAATCCCTCTCGTTATTCGCGCACCGTCACTGCTTCAACCCCAAACGAAAATCACCCAGCCGACCGCCTCCGTTGATTTCACCCCCACCCTTCTCGCCCTGCTTGGCTTCAACATCGAATCGGGCAAATTCGACGGCTGCAATGCCCTCAAGCCAGCCGCAGCCGACAGACGGCTGTATTTTGCCGGCTGGCTCGATGAAAGTCCCGCCGGCTTCCTCTCCGGCGATAATAAATTCATATATTACCCCGCCAATGACGCCGTTTTTCAATATACCATCGCCTCCGACCCGCTCGAACGCAGCGCCCGACAGCTCGCCCCGCAGGATGCGCAAAAAATCATCAACCTGATTCTCGCCTGGCGGGCAAACAGCATATTCCGCATAGACCAGCAGCCGACAGGCCAAAAGATTGTCTTCGACCGATGGTTTATCCGCTGGAACGACCGCGTTACACGCAAATGTTCCCGCCTGTGATGTCGCACATTACTCACCGCACAGGCGGTGCACGCAGTCAGTGAACTGCCGGTCGGTTGCGATGAGTGAATCCGGCACAATTACATAGAGGCCGGCTTTGGGTAACCGGCTGATGACCTGCGGAAGTTGTTCAAAATAATGCTCGACGTACAAAATCAGACGTGATTGCTCCAGAATCACCTTCAGGTCGCTAAGCATATCAACTAACGAAGGTCCATTGCGTTCAACTGTAATCTGAATACCTGCAAGAGCGGGTATGCCGAGCACGTCCCTGTAATGCTTGAAGCCCGTCGAATGTAGATGAAAGAGCACATACGAGCCGAAATGTTTGACAACCTCCGCGTTGTATTTCAGGAAGATGTCTCGATAGTGGGCCGGCGAGCACAGGCCCATCGCATCTTCCTGAATGACAACTGTTTTCTCCGGTGCCCAGTACCCGAAGATATGCCCATAGCCGCCCATCTTCGGCTCAACGAGCGAAAAATGCTTATCGAGAACGTCCATCAGCAGCCGATTGACTCGCCCCGCCGCCTCATCCAGCGCAGCCGGTTCGTCAATGAGGTCACAGCAGAACTCGCTTATCCCCCGCATCGCGGCCAGCACATCCGAAGGCCCTCGAAGAATTGTCGCTGAAAGCCAGCAATCGCCCGGCAGCACATCGGTCAGTTCGCCGACCTGCTCTTGCATACAATCCAGCCAGTCCTTCCTCGCAGGTATCGGCGCACCGCATAGTTCAGCGATGCTCGATACCACCGCCTCCGGCGCAAAACTTCCCGTCGCATACCTCACCTGGCAGCCGCACATCGCCTCCAGCCACGGTATCGCCCGCCAGGGTGCGCTAAACGGAATAAAATCATCGCAGGACACCGCCTTTTTTGCGAATGCAAACTCATAGTCGTCTGCCGCAAGCGATGCGCCGATATCGCGCGGTTCGATTGTCGCTTTGGCGAACGGCCGCCGAAGATATTTTATCGGCGTCCATATCTCCTGCGGCACGACCCCCACCGGCGGCCGGTCAGAAGACGATTTCTCCCAGAATGACCTGCGAAATCGCTCAATACTTTCCTGGAGCTGCCCGATGCTTTTCACTATCGCTCATTATTCAAAAAGCACTGTGTTAATCATTACCTTGCAGAAATAAACAAAGACGAGGAACGCAACGACAAGGCCCGCGGCAAGAATCCGGCTCGGCTTGAGGATTCGACGACCCTCGGCAGACAGCATCTTAGGCATAACAAAAAACAACGCAATCGCAACGCAGGCCGCCTGCAATGGCGTCAGGAGCAGCCCATCGCATAGCGCGCCCGTCTTGACAAGCGAGACCGGCCTGTACCCCAGCGTGTATATTATGACCATACTGGTAAAGAAAAAGACGACAAGAAAAAACCTGTATTGCACCTTCCAGGGGAAGCGATTTGCGACCTTCGGGATGCACAGCCGACAGGCATCGGATAACAGTCGAGGCCAGCCCGCCAACTGCCCTATCTGCGTCGATATTAACGCGGCTGAACCCGACAGCATAAAAAGAAATGAGCCGACCTTGCCCCACTTGGCGGCAAAAATCTCCGACAGTGTTATCGCCACAGCGGCCCCATCTGGCGCAAGGGCCCGCGGACGCAGTATCCCCGCACCGGCAACCAGAAACGCGCTTGTCACGACCACGCCGATAACCATTGCAAGCGTCGCATCCGCATAAAGCACCCGGCACCAGCCCTTGATTCGCTCCGCCGTTTGCGCGCTCATACCCTTGAGCATATCCGTATCTGCGGGCCTGCCGTCGCCGCGCCCCTGTGTTGCGCCGTAACCGGCGCCTAAAACCCAGTACGTGTACCAGACCTGGCTGGCAAAGCCGCCCGCGCCCCAGCCAATCAGCGGCAGTATCTCGCGCCAGGCGTTGGCATTTACGCCCTGCTCAATCGCCCATTGCGGCACGCCGGGCACATTTGGAATATACGAGATCAGGAAATCAGAAAGTGGCGGGAACACCCGAATCGCCACGTACATCACCCCCAGGACGATAACCATTACAAGGATGCTCATTACTGTTTTAAGCACGCCGAATGTCCCCGACCAGACAATCGCCGCCGCCGATATCGACACCGTCCAGCCGCAGACAATCTGAAACCATCGCTGCTGCACGCCGACAAAGCCGGCCAGAAAGACGCCTGCGACGTTGGCTAAGGCCGCGATGGCGATAATCGCCGCAATGAACTGCACGATAAAGATAATCCACACGACCCAGTTGCGAGGCCCGGGCATCCGCGAAAACATATCCATCATCCCCTCGCCAGTGCACACCGTGTAGCGTGCGCCGCTCATACCTATCCAGTATTTAAGGAAAACGCCGACCAGAATCGCCCACAGAACGCCTGTCCCCAGAACAGAGCCGGTCCGCGTTGCTAAAATTACTTCGCCTGAGCCGATATACTCGGCGCACCATACAAACGCAGGCCCGATAAGGGCTAATATCGCCAGCCCCTTAGGCGGTGTCGCTATATTGCTGTCCGCATCCATATCTCACTGTAGGTTATCGCGATAATAATTGTCCGCACCCGTGTCTAAATAAAATTCCCATCGGCGTATTATACCCTCCCCTGCCCGACTTGTCGTCAGCGTCAATACCGCGTTTTTGGGGCTAAAAATGAAGACCCTTCGACTCGCTCAGGGCAGGTGGGGTTAGATGGGGCTCGTTTTTGGATGGGCAGGGGGCAAATCCGCACTTTTGCGCCAAAAACGGGTAGTGTCCTAATTTGAGTTTTTTATCTCGGTTTGAACGTCCGAAAACGCGTATTTTTTATGAAAACTACTATTGCAACATCCCGCCTTTTGTCGTATAATTAGCGGTGGACCGATGTTGAGAGAGGTTACAAAGGAGTTCAAGGACGGACACGCCGATATTTGACAGGAACGACATATGTAAAATACCGGGCATATCGCCTGACACCAAGAGTTGTACTTTTGAGCTACAGAAAAGAACTTGGGAAAGGCATATTCTTGGAGACAGAGGCCGTTGGTTCTTGAGAGGCCAATTCAGCAAGGTTGTTCAAACTTTAGAGAATCCTGATTATATTCTGCAAAGTCCTGACGAGACAAATGCAGTGGCTTATACAAAGAGATTTGACGACCTTCATATTCTAAGTACGGTAATGGCAAGGGCTTACCTGTATGTCCTTGTAAATCTCAACAATTGCAGGATTAGGACCGTATATAGTAATCCTGAGCTGAAAGGATGGGCACAAATATGGCCGAAAAAATGAATATCACCCACCATTATGACGAACTGGCTGATATTCTCTACATTGATTTTGGCTCGGATGAACCGTGCTATACGGAAACCATAAGCGGCGCCATAATGCTGGATATTGGCTGGTTCAGCAAGTTACCTCGTGGAGTCAAAATCATAAGTCCTAAAGCTCGTCGTATTAAAGCAATAGGATTTGAAATGATCATTGCCCAAGTTGAAGGTGCTTGTCGTCAATTGATGGAACAGCAAGCAAAGCAAATCAAAACAGAGGAATCGGTTCTTCAGGACATTTTAGGACAAAAGCTGAATCAGACCTTTGCTCACGTTGGTGAATAAGAATGCGCCCCGCCGTTTCACGGCGGGTTGTTCCCATAGAGACTTTTTTAGACACCGGTTAACGCAGATTGACACTGTTTTTTATTCAATTTTCCATGTAATCCAACTCCGGTAAAGCTTCGCCGGGCATGTCTGGGAAACCAGTCGCTAAAACCTTCGGGAATCTTCGTGCGGTTTGTGGGGAAAAACCGCGGCGAAAAAACTTGCTTTTCTTTCCACTTTAGCGATATACTGTTTCTCCGAGGCCGGAAGAACTGGGCTCGAAAAAACAAAACGAGACATTGAACTGGATAATAAAAACCGGCACCTGTCCCCGGATTTAATAGATTTTAGTAGAATTATTTGTATGCCCAAAGACCTCTATGAACAGCTGTTATCATTAAATGTCCTGAGGAGGGCGTGGCACCTTGCGCGCAACGATTCCAGAACGGCTTTTGTCTCAGACCCTATTCGCTACAGCGATTTTGCATTCGACTTTGATGAAAATCTGCGCAGGCTGCGAGATGCGTTAGCAACTGATGATTATCATCCGAGCCCTCTATTAAGAATCGACGTCCCGAAGTCAACGTTGTCTGTTCGGCCTGGTAGTTTTCCTCAGATAGAAGACCTCATTGTAGGCTTTGCGATAGTGATTTTGATTGCACCGAAGTTAGACGGATGTTTGCCTGAAGGTGTCTATTCATACAGGTTAAAGGAAAAACCAGACCGGGACAACCTTTTCCGGGACGTCCAAATTTTGAAACATCCGTTTTTGAAGCGGCGAACCATCCAGCAAAGGGTTGACATTGCTGAGCCATGGTACGGTATATGGCCAGAATTTGCGAACGACACACGGCTTGCTTACCAAGATAAAGGGTTTAACTTTCTGAGCGTTTCCGACATATCGGCTTACTTTGAGAATATTAATATAGATCTGCTACGAGACCTTCTGCTGAAGCACCTTCCTAAACAACAGCGAATAATCAATCTGATGACAAGCATGTTGCATTACTGGACTTGGCGCAGTTATGAGGGAAGACCTCTCCCTCGTGGCATCCCACAAGGCAATACTGTGTCGAGTTTTTTGGGAAATATATACTTGCTTCCACTTGATGAAGAGTTCAAGAGATTCGGGCAGAGGAACGAGATATCGTACTTCCGCTATATGGACGATGTTCGGGTATTTGCCAAGGAAGAGCCTGTTGCTCGTAGGACCATTTTCTTGATGAATGATGTTTTGCGTGGATTACACCTCAACATTCAGGGAAGTAAAACAGCTATTCTCAAAGGCAACGATATTGCGATAGAACTAACGGATGACCGCTTTGACACTGTGAATGCCCAAATCAAAGGATTCGAAGAACAGCGTGAACTTACAGCAGATGAACGTCACAATTACAGTAGTATATTGAAAAAACAGCATAGAAGGATAAAATGCCGCAACCGAGCGCTCACGGGGAATGATCTGAGACTTTTCCGACGGTTAATTACGGGCTTCACCTTACTGGAAGACCCGTACCTCGTTGAGCGAACGTTACTTGAACTGGAGCGCAATCCAGATGCGAGATTGATTAATAGTGCAATCCGTTACTTCCGCACGTTTCCCAAGAAAGAGAGAATAGCACAACGTATCACCAAGTTCCTCCTGTCACCCATCAATCTATTTGCTCAACAGGAGGCTCTTCTTCTCGCGGTGCTACGATATTTCCGCAATTGGCCTATTCAAGCTAGTCAGCATGCACGGAAGATACTCAACGTGAAGGGAAAACATTGGTATGTCAAGGTAGAAGCAGCTCTGTTATGTAGTGCTCCCCGTTAAACAAGCAGAAAGTTAGGGAATTTTTGACAGTTCCATCTGTTCGAATTCGCAGGGTGTTTTGTAGCCGATTGACGAGTGCGGAAAGTCGGTATTGTAATCGTTCATCCACTTGTCCAGAGCGGCCTGCAACTCGAACGGCGTAGCAAATTCATTCGGCCAGACGAGGTCCTCTTTAATCGTCCTGATCACTCGTTCTGTATCGGCGTTGCCTTTGGGATTATCGTAGCTTGCAAAAATCTGTTTTATCTCAAGCACACTGCATGCCGCCATAAATCCGACGCTGGTCGGCTGGCTGCCGTTGTCACTGACAAGATACAATGGCTCAGCGGCCACTTTGTCCTCAATGCCTTCGGGGAACTGAATACTCACAGCTTTTTCCAGCGCCTCCAGCCAGTCCCTGGTCTTGCTCCGCAAACTCAGATTGTACCCGACAATCTTTTTCGTG